>JBCCQJ010000025.1:0-24607 GCA_039024395.1 Bacteroidota bacterium
CGGCGGCGAGCGCCTCCTCGTCGTAGGGGAAGGCCGGGATGTCACGGGCATGGAGCACGTCGAGGAATGCCCGGTAGCTGAGGCCGGAGATCTCCGCCGCCTTGCCCACCGAGACCTCGCCTTCCTGAAACAGACCGACCGCCAGGATCAGCCGCGCACGCGCCTCATCGACGTCAGGAGGAAGTTCGAGGGTAGCCATTGAATCCGGGGCGGGCGGGCTCCTGAAACGTACGACCCGGCCCGACGGTGCCCCCTTAGACCCCGAGGCGGTCCCGCACGCGCCGGACCTGCGCCTCGTGAACCAAAGAGTCAGGACTGCGTACCTTCGGTACAGAAAGCCTGTACAGAATATGTCGGATGCCATCTCCTACACCGAGGCGCGGGCGAACCTCGCCAGCCTCTGGGATCGCGTCGTGGCCGACCGAGAGGCCGTCGTCATCCAGCGCCGCGGGAAAGAAGACGTCGCCGTCCTTCCGGTCGCTGAACTGCGGTCGATCTTGGAGACCGCCCATCTGCTGCGCTCGCCGCGCAACGCCGACCGGCTCCTCCAGGCGCTGACCCGCGCCCGCGAGCAGGCCGGCGATCCGACAACCATCGAGGCGCTCCGCCAGGAGGTCGGGCTTGGCTAAGCAGGACGCGCGGCGGCAGGCCGTTTTCGCCTCGGAGTTCCGAGAGGACCTCCGGTGGTGGGTCAAGACGGACCGAAAGGTGGCCCTCCGCGTGCTCGACCTCGTCGAGGCCGTGGTGCGCGATCCCACGAGCGGGATCGGGAAGCCGGAGCCGCTGAAATACCTCGGGAGCGGCGTCTGGTCTCGGCGCATCACGCAAGAGCACCGGCTGGTGTACGTGGTTCAAAAAGACCGCATCGACTTCCTCCAGGCGCGATATCACTACTGAAGCGCCGCCGAAGAAGGAGCCAGGACAAGCGGCAGCCGTTCGGATCGAAAGGAGACAGGATCAGACCCCGAGGCGGATGACCCGTTCGAGCGTGCTCACGCGCCGCCTCGGTGCCGGTCGAGGAACGCCGTGTCGGCGGCGAGCGCCTCCTCGTCGTAGGGGAAGGCTGGGACGCCTCGCTCGCGGAGCACGTCGAGAAACGCCCGGTAGCTCAGGCCGGAGATCTCCGCCGCCTTGCCCACCGAGACCTCGCCCTCCTGAAACAGACCGACCGCCAGGATCAGTCGCGCACGCGCCTCATCGACGTCAGGAGGAAGTTCGAGGGTGGCCATTGGATCCGAGGCGAGCGGCCTCCTGAAACGTACGACCCGACCCGACGGTGCCTGCCTCACGCCCTGAGGCGGCCGACCCGTTCGAGCGCGTAGACGCCTCTGTTCGTGTGCCATTGCGTCGGCGGTGGATCGAACCAGGGAAGCCAGCGTTTCAGCGGAAACCAGTCCGTGCAGCACGATGGGCCTCGAACACGTCGTCTCTCGCGATCCTGACATCGTCAGCGGCACGCTCGTCTTCAAGGGCACGCGCGTCCCGGTTCAGACCCTCATCGACTACCTCAAGTCGGGCGAGACGCTCGACCGCTTCCTCGACGGCTTCCCAACGGTGACACGCGAGCAGGCCGAGGCGTACCTCGAACTCACGTTGGGCGAAGCTGAGGCGCATGCCTGAAACGACCGCTCGCCGCGTGCTCCTCGACGAGAACGTGGACCGCCAGCTCAAGCCGCTCTTCGACGCCGACGTCGAGGTGCTGACGGTGCAGGAACGAGAGGGGGGCGGGTTGAAGAACGGAGAGCTGCTTCGCAGCGCTGCTGCCGAGTTCGACGTGTTCGTGACGATGGACCGGAACCTCCCGTACCCGCAGAACCTGAAGGCGCTGGACCTCGCCGTCGTGGTGATCCGCGCGGTCAGCAATGCGTTCGCGGACGTGGCTCCGATGATGCCGAAGGTGAACGCGGCCGTCCGTGTGGCAGAGCCGGGGGCTCCAACCGTCGTGGCGCGCTAGCCTGCGATTGCAGGCCGACCTACACCCCGGCCGCCTCGGTGCGGGCAGTGGCCGAATCGCCATCCGTTCTGCTACTGACCCGCCTCAGGCCCCGAGGCGGTCCCGCACGCGCCGGACCTGCGCCTCGTGCACGAGGTCGTGCCCGGCCAGGAGCCGCACGATCTGCCCCACGCTCTCCTCGCCGCGCTCGCTGTGGACGCCCACCCGCGCGAGCGCCGCCTCGGGGAGGGCGCCGAGCCAGCGGAGCGTCATTGCCCGCTGCGCGGCGAAGTCGGCCAGCGCGTCAGCGCCGGTTCCGTGGTGGTACGCCAGGCGCGACGCCCAGGCGTCCTGGTCGTAGCCCGGGATCGCCGGCCGGTCGTCGGCCACGATGAGGCGCATCCGGTAGCCGTAGACCATCTCCGAGTCCGCGAGGTGGCGGAGGATCTGGAGCACCGACCACTTGCCCTCGGCTTCCGGTCGACGGGCGTCCGCCTCGGGGAGGCGGGCGACGGCGGCCCCGAGGCGGTCCGGCGCGTCGGCCATCAGCGCCTGCGGGTCGCGGTCGCCCACGAGGCCGGTGATGTGCTCGACGTAGGCGCGGGCGTCGGCGGCGTCGTACCGAGGCGGGCGGGCGAACGTCGGCAGGCTCATTGGCCGGGGATCCGCGGCACGGCGTCCGCCTCGGTGCCTTCTTCGAGCGGCCCGCAGAGGTCGATCATCATGCGGTGCGCGCGCGGCAGCTCCAGGCGCACCGCCTCGACGGTGGCGACCACGTCGGCGCTCCGGGCCGTCCACGACTCCGACTCGGCCGGCGGGATGTAGCGGAAGACGACCGTGCCCGGCCGCACCGGCCCCTCGAACAGGCCCGTCTCCTCGTAGACCTGCCCCTCGAACGCGTCCCGCGCCGTCGCCAGGTTCGCTGCTCCGGAGCCGTCCAGGATCTCGACGGGCGTGAGCAGGGTGTAGCCGTTGGCGGTCGTCCGCGCGAGGAGCGTCTCGCAGTCGGGCCGGAGGCGGTAGACCACGTGCGCGTCGATCGTCTCGCCCACGTTGCCCGGCCCGAACACGCCCGCCAGCGTGTCCACGACCGTCGTGCACCCCGAGAAAGGCACGAGGGACCCGACGACGAGAACGGCCGTGCGGATCACGGACCACCGACGCCGGACCACCGACCGCGACGTGCCCCGAGGCGGTCCGTCGTCCGCGGTCTGTCGTCCGTCGTCCCTACACATGCCGCTCGGCGTGGTACGAGCTGCGCACGAGCGGGCCGCTCTCGACGTGCTCGATGCCGAGGGCCTCGCCCTGCTCCTTGTACCACGCGAACGTGTCGGGGTGGACGAACTCCTCGACCGGCAGGTGGTGGCGCGTCGGCTGGAGGTACTGGCCGATCGTCATCACGTCGACGCCGTGCGCGGCGAAGTCGGCCATGAGCGAGACCACCTCGTCGCGCGTCTCGCCCAAGCCCACCATGATGCCCGACTTGGTGCGGAGGTCGTACTCGGTCTTGGCGAGCTGGATCACGTCGAGCGACCGCTGGTAGTCGGCCTGGGGGCGGACGCGGCGGTAGAGCCGCGGCACCGTCTCGACGTTGTGGTTGAGCACCTCGGGGCGGGCCTCGAAGACGGTCTCGAGCGCCGGCCGGAGGCCGCGCATGTCGGGGATGAGCACCTCGATCGTCTGGCCCTGCGCGTGGACGAGGCGGATCGTCTCGGCGAAGATGGGCGCTCCGCCGTCCTCGCGGTCGTCGCGGTTGATCGACGTCACGACGACGTGCTGGAGGCCCATCAGGCGGGCCGCCTCGGCGACGCGCCGCGGCTCGTCGTAGTCGAGGTCCTTCTGCCCGGGCCGGCCGGTGAGGACGGCGCAGAACGAGCAGCCGCGCGTGCACACGTTGCCCAGGATCATGAACGTGGCCGTGCCGGCGCTCCAGCACTCGCCCATGTTGGGGCAGCGGGCCGACGAGCAGACGGTGTGCAGGTTGTACTCCTCGATCGTCTTTTGGACGTCTCGGAAGGTCTCGCCGTAGGGCAGCTTGGCGCGGAGCCACCGCGGTCGGCCGCCAGGCCGGTTGGCGACCTGCGGCTTCTGGACGACCGGCAGCTCGAGCGCGAAGCCGTCGCCCTCCGGCGCCTCGAGGAGGTCGACGCCGGGCGTGGCGGCCTTGAGCTGGATCTCGCCGGGACGGCGCGGCGCGGACGGAGCAGAGGGGAGAGCCATGCGGAGCGCGGGGCGAGCCCGCCTCGGGGAAGGAGAATCGGCAGATCGAAGGTACGGACCGGCCCTGCGCGTTCGTGCGCGCGACAAGCGCGGTCCACCCCGTCCTCACGCCTGCCTCGTGGCAGGGTTTCCCCGAGGCGGACGGCTATCTTCCCGTGTCGTGCGTAGGGAGTAGGACGTGGGCCGTCGCAGGCTGTGTCTTCCCGAGAGCCCCTACGCCCCACGTCCTACGCTCCAAACGCATGCAGCTCACCGCCCCCGCCTCGAAAAAAGCGCTTCCGGCCGCCGCCGACGTCCGCGCCATCCTCGACCGCCACATCCTGGCCGACGGCTACCCGATGGTCCTCGACATGGAGGGCAGCAAAGGGGCCCACCTCCGCGACGCCGTGACGGGGCGCGACTACGTGGACCTGTTCACGTTCTACGCCTCCAACCCGCTCGGCATGAACCACGACGGGCTGGCCGGCGACGCCCCCGAGGCGGTGGCCTTCCGCGAGCGCCTGATGGACGCGGCGCTCAACAAGGTGGCCAACTCGGACGTCTACACGCCGCACTTCGCGCGCTTCCTCGAGACGTTCGGGCGCGTCGGGATCCCGGACGAGCTGCCCCACGCCTTCTTCGTGTCCGGCGGGGCGCTGGCCGTCGAGAACGCGCTCAAGGTGGCCTTCGACTGGAAGGTGCGGAAGAACCGCGCCAAGGGCTACTCGGGCGAGCGCGGCGGCAAGGTGCTCCACTTCCGCGAGGCGTTCCACGGGCGGAGCGGCTACACGATGTCGCTCACCAACACCGACCCCAACAAGGTCGCCGGCTTCCCCAAGTTCGACTGGCCCCGCATCACGACGCCCAAGATCCGCGGCGGCGACGTCGCGTGGCGCGAGGAGATCGCCCTCCGCGAGGCCAAGCAGGCCTTCCTCGACCACCCGGACGAGATCGCGGCCATCCTCATCGAGCCCATCCAGGGCGAGGGCGGCGACAACCACTTCCGGCCGGAGTTCCTGCAGGCCCTCCGCGACCTCGCCGACGAGGCCGAGGCGCTGCTCATCTTCGACGAGGTGCAGACGGGCGTCGGCCTCACGGGCGAATTCTGGGCCTTCCAGTCGTACGGCGTCGTGCCCGACGTGATCGCGTTCGGCAAGAAGACGCAGGTTTGCGGCCTCCTCGCCGGCCGCCGCGTCGAGGAGGTCGACGACAACGTCTTCCAGAAGTCGAGCCGCATCAACTCGACCTGGGGCGGCAACCTGGTCGACATGGTCCGCTTCGACCGCATCCTGGAGGTCATCGAGGCCGACGACCTCGTCGGCAACGCCCAGCGCACGGGAACCTACCTGCTCGACCGCCTCGGAGACCTGGAATCGACGTTCGAGGGGGTGACGCACGCCCGCGGCCGCGGCCTCATGTGCGCCTTCGACCTGCCGACCCCCGACGCCCGCAACGCCGTCGTGAAGGCGGCCTTCGAGCACGGCGCCCTCATGCTCGGCTGCGGCACGCGTACGATCCGCTTCCGCCCGGCGCTGACCATCTCCGAGGCGAACCTCGACGAGGGGCTCGCGATCCTGGAGACGGCGCTGGCGCACACGCTGGAGGCATGACCGACGCCCTGCGCCGCCTCCTCGACGCGCTCGACGCGGTTTCCGAGGAGCACGGCGAGATCGGCGACACCGTCGTGCGCGAGCAGATGTTCGACACGGTGTACGCCCACGTCGTCCAGCCCCACCTCGGGGCCGAGCGCGAGGTGCCGGCGTCGTTCGGGATGTTTTCCGACGCGGCCAACGCGGCCGTGCGCGCCGCCCTCGTCGCCTTCCTGGCCGACCCCGAGGTGGTGGCCGTCCGGGAGTCGGCGACGGCGCAGCAGCGGCTCGACGCCTTCCAGAACCCCGAGGTGGCGTCCGCCTCGGGGACCGTCTACGACGACTACTTCGGCCACCTCGACGCCCTGCCGTCGTAGAGCGCCCTTCGGGTCGCTCTGGGGAATGGAGGGAGCGAGGGACGCCTCAGGGCACATTCGGGCGCCTCGGCCCTTGAGGACCAATCCCAAACGCTCTCACAGCGTCGCCTGGCTGCACGAGTGCTGGGCGGCGTCGCGCTGCATCGCGCCCGCCCCATTCGGGCGGGGCCTGCTGACGCATGGACGGCTTCGCCCTCCTTGCTCAGCGCCCGTTCGCTCGGGCTCCTCTTTCCACGCCGACGTTCCGGATAGGCCTGAGACGGCGCTATCGCCTTGGGATCAGCAGCAGCGTCTCCTGGCGCGGGTCGAGGTACGTCGTCGCCTCGCCGTCGAACACGGCGTCCTCCTCGAGCATGAACCGGATCTCCTGGCCGCCCCACTCCGCCACGGGCGCGACCACGTTCAGCTCGATCGCGTGCGCCGTGTTCGGGTGGAGCGGGTAGTCGCCGCGGCCGGGCACGCCGCCCTGCTGGTCCCAGAGGCCGATCGTGGGGCCGGCGCCGTGGCCGTGCAGGCCGATGGGATGCGTGTAGATGGTCGCCTGGAGCCCCTCGGCCTGCGCCGCCGCGAGCGCCGAGGCCAGGATGGCGTTGCCGCTCCGCCCCGAGGCGAACTCGGCCGTCAGCAGGTCCTGCACGCGGTTGGCGGCCGCCAGGCCAGCGACGAGCCCCGCCGGCGCCTCGGTCTCGTCCGGACGCAGCACGTAGGCCATCTGCTGCGTGTCGGTGTGGAGCCCGAGGTAGGCGATCCCGAAGTCGACCCACAGCAGGTCGCCCGGCTGGATGACGTCCGCCTCGGGGCGGCCCGAGAAGTCGTCCGACCGGGCCGCGGCGGCCCGCTGGACCGAGACGCCGGGGTGGAACCACGTTGCCAGGCCCAACGCGCGCACGCGGTCGCGGTACCACCACGCGAGGTCGTCGGTGGTGGTCACGCCCGGCGTGACGGCCGCCTCGGAGAGCCCCTCGTGGAGGATCGCGCGCGCGAGGTGGACCACATGCGCGTAGGCGGCCAGCTCCGCCTCGGTGCGGGTCTCGAGCCAGCCGATGGCCAGGTTCTCGCCCGACACGATCCGCTCGCGGTACCGGGGCGCCAGCGCCTCGCGGAGGCCCTCGAACTCCGAGGCGGTCATGCCGTCGGCGAGGGCGAACGTGGCCGACCGGTTGACGGCGATGCGCTGCGGGTCGCGCGCAGCGACGATCTCGGCGACCCGCGCCCACTGGTCGGGCTCCGCCTCGGGGTCCCACGCCCGCGGGAACGGCCCGACGTCGTAGCGGGCGACCGCCAGCCGCTCGACCGCCGTGCCGTCGTCGTGGAAGACCAGCACCGTCCGCCGGCGGGCCGCCAGCCACGTCGCCGGCAGCATCGTCTCGATCACCGGGTCCTCGTTGTACTCGCGCGCCGCGACGATCCACAGGTCGACGCCCTCGCGGCGCATCAGCATCGGGACGACGGTGTCCAGCCGCTCGACCAGCCAGCGGTCCTGGACCTCGGCCCGCTCCCGCATCGAGAGGATGTTTGGGATCTCCTGGGCCTGCACGACGGCGGCCCCGAGGAGGGACAGGGCGAGGAGGGAAAGGCGCATGGGGGGCTCTGGGCTGTCGGCTATCGGCTGTCGGTAGGTAGCCCTGGGGACGCCGCCTCGGAGACCGGAAACGTTCCCGTTCCCCAGCGGGTGAGGCTGGCGACGAATCGAGGACGACGTTGGATCCCCGAGGCGGGGGCACCTTCCGTCCACCGTCTCGCTAACCCACTGACGCACCGCCCACTGAATCACTGACACACCGTGAACGGCGGCTGCTCGCGGTTCAGCCTTGCGTCGTCCCCGAGGCGGTGGCAGCTTCCCGACAGCCGACAGCCGACAGCCGACAGCCGACAGCCGACAGCCGACAGCCGATCGCCTCAACTCTCGTCCGGCACCGGGTCCTCGTCCATGTCCACCTCGGCGTCGAGCGCAGGCGCGTGGGCCTGCCGCGTCGTGGTGTCGTAGCCGCCGCCCTCGGCGAGGATGTGCAGTCGCAGGTCGATGAGGCTGACCGGCGAGCCTGGCCGCGCCGAGTCCATCGACGAGTACGAGAGGTCGCCCGGGTCGACGACGGTCACCGTGCCGCTGCCAACGACCTCGAACGCGCGGTCGGGGCCGAGCACGATCGCCGTGTCTTCGTCGATGCCGACCCCGATCGCGAACGGGTTGAACGAGACGGCCGCGAGGAGCCGCCCGATCCGGTCGCGCTGCCGGAAGTGCTGGTCGATGATGAGCCGGTTCGTGAGCCCGAGGCCGGGCGCCAGGATCACGCCGTCGGCGGTCGGCGTGGGGCCGGGGCTGCCGCCGGCGATCATGTGCTCGGGCATGATCGCCGCGCCGGCCGACGTGCCGGCCACGAGCACCCCGGCCGCGTTCCGGCGGCGGATCGTCTGGGCGAGCGGCGTGCCGCCGAGGATGGTCGAGAGGCGGAGCTGGTTGCCACCCGTGATGAAGATGCCGGTCGCCGCCTCGACCGTCCGCACCGTCGCCTCGGCGCGGGCCTGCGCGCGCTCGGTGATCGGCAGCACGTCGATGTGGCCGGCGCCCAGCTCGCGGAACAGCGCCGCGTAGCGGTCGCCCGTGTCGGGCAGCTCCGAGGCGGTCGGCACGACGGCGATGCGGGCGTCGGACCCGCCGGCGAGGTCGACGACGCGCGAGAGGACGTCGCGGGCGCCGGTCTTCTTCTCGGCGCCCCCGATGGGCATGATGGGGCCGCGCGGGGTGTCGGCGGCGTGGTCGGAAGGCATGGTCGAGCGGACGCCAGGGCACGCCCGCGAAGCGAGTCAGGAGGGGTCGAAGGTGCCGCGCACGACCGCCCGGCCGTCGCGGACGTGCCACCGGCCGCGCGCCATCACCGCCTCGGGGCGGCCGTCGGCGCCCAGCACGGCGAGGTCGGCGTCGGCGCCCACGGCGATGCGGCCCTTGCCCCCGAGGCGGAAGTGGGTGGCGGGCGTGGACGTGAACGGCGGGAGGGCGTCCTCCAGGGGGACGCCGCGCGCGATCAGGTCGGCCAGCAGGTCGGCGAGCGCCCCCGAGGTGGCGAAGTCCATCCGCAGCAGCGCCCCCCGTGCGTCGAACTGCGGCAGGCAGCCGCCGCCGTCGGACGAGACCGTGAGCCCCGAGGCGGAGAGGCCTGCGTCGAGAACGCGGATCACCGCCTCGGCGGCGAACACCTCGTCGTCGGTGGCGTGTGCGGGCGGGAAGGCCGTCACGTCGATCGTCACGCCCGCCTCGGCGACGGCGAGGGCCTCGTCGAACAGGCGGCTGTTGCGGTTGACGTGCGTCGGGTGGAGCGTGCGCGGCGGGATCTCCGTTTCGTGGACAATCCGGCGGACGAGGTCGAGGCCGCGCGCGCCGTCCCCGAGGTGGAGATGCAGCACGCCGGCCTTGCCCGTCATCAGGCCCGCGACGTGGCAGTCGGCCGCGAGGCGGGCCACCTCGTCGAACGTCGGCTGCGACGAGCGGTGGTCGGAGAGCGCTAGCTCCCCGAACCCGATCACCGCCTCGACGGTGGCGATGTCGGTGCGGACCGACCCGGTGAGGGTCGTCGGGGGCAGGTGGTAGCCGCCGGTCCAGGCCCACGCGCTCAGGCCCTCGCGGCGGAGCGCGTAGACGTGCCGCAGCAGCCCGGCCGTCGACCGCGTCGTGTCGTCGGTGCCCAGGAGGCCGACCACGCTCGTGACGCCGGCCGCCGTGTAGGCCGAGAGCGGAGGCGCCGGCGCGGCGGTGTGCGGCCCGGCTTCGCCGCCGCCGCCGGTCACGTGGACGTGCGCGTCGACCAGCCCCGGGATCAGCCGCCGGCCCTCCAGGTCGACCGTCTCGACGTCGACGCCGGCGATCTCGGGTGCCGCCTCGGGGAGGGCCACGATCTGCTCGCCCGCGACGAGGACGTGCCGGTGCCCGAGCGGCTCGGGCGCGTAGACGGAGGCGTTTCGGAGGAGGCGGAGCACAGACCGGGGGGATCCAGAAAGCTACCCTCCTCCGTCTCCTGGGTCCGTGGAGACCGTGCTACGTCACGCGGGCCCGACGCGCCGGAGCCGCGCCGACGCCCGCCCCGAGGCGGTGCGTGCGACGCGGCCCGCAGCGGCCGGCATCCAGGCCGCTACCGCACGACGACGACCGGCCGCGAGATCCGGCGGTCGTCCGCCTGGAGCCGGACGGTGTAGACGCCGGGGGCGAGGCCGTCCGTCGCCCACGCCTCGGCGTGCGTGCCCGCCGTACGCGGCCCCTCCCCGAGGCGGTCCACCTCGCGGCCGAGGCTGTCGTAGACCGACAGCAGGACCTGGGCGGGTGCCGGCAGGCGATAGGTCAGCGTCGCCCGGTCGCGGACGGGGTTCGGGAAGGCCCCCAGGTCGAGAGCGTCCGCCTCGGGGGCGCTGTCGTCGGCGACGGCGCGGACGGCCGTAATCATGCGGATCTGGTCCGACGGGACCCGGTCGCCGAAGTACTCGGTCACGTAGAGCGTGTCGCCGGTCGTCGAGGCGGTGATGCCGTTGGGCCAGTGGAGCGTGGCGGTGTCGGCCGGGCCGTCGACTGAACTGCGCGCGCCGCTGCCGGCCACGACCGTCATCGTGCCGTCGGGGTCGAAGGCGACGACCCGGTTGCGGTTCGTCTGCGTGGCGTAGAGCCGGCCCTGCGACCACACGAGGTGGCCGATCGCGAACGGCTCGCCGGCCTCGAAGTTGGCCTCCGGGAGGTCGGCGAACAGCGATGTCGAGCCGTCGGGGGCGACCTTGGTGATGTGACCCGAGTAGATGTTGGCGACGTAGAGGTCGCCCGCCTCGTCGAGCGCCACGCCCACGGGGATCGAGATCGTCCCCCCGCGGGCGTACTCGGTCACGGTCCCGTCGGGCGTGATCTTCGACACCGCGTTCCCGCTGCCGTCGCGGATGTAGCCGAAGCTGGTGACGTAGAGGTTGCCGTCGGCGTCGGCCACGAGGTCGGCGGCGCCGGGCGGGACGGTCGCGAACGGCGTCACCACGCCCTCCGGGGTGATCCGCGAGACGGTGCTCTCGGTCGCGTTGGCGACGGCGAAGTTGGTCGCGTAGAGGTTGCCGTCGGGCGACCGGGTGACGTGGACCGGCCCGTCGAGCCCGGTGCCCACCACGACGCGCGCGCCGGGCAGCCCGCCCTCCGCCTCGGGGCCGACCTGGACGTCGTACACGTTCGTCCCGACGTACCCGCCGACGGTCATCAGGCCCAGCTCGGCGTCGTAGTAGAGGCCGTCCATCGAGGCGGCGTCGGGGAAGGTGACGGTGCGCACGGTCTGTGCCGGGGCGACGGTCGAGAGGGCGAGCGCGAGAAGCGGAACGAGCAGGCGCATGGGGAGGGCGGTGGGCGGTGGATGGCGGGAGCCTAGCCGCCTCGGTGTGCCGCCTCGGGGCCGGAGGGGCCGCCCGTCGCCCCGGCGGGGCGAGCCGTCGAGTTGGGCATACCTGGGTGCCCCATTCGTTCTGTTGTGCGTCCGCAGACGTTTCCTCGCCCCAGCAGATGGAGCCAGGACCGATCGCCTCGGTGGTTTTCCTTCTCCTCCCCCCAGCGGGGGGAGGCCGGGAGGGGGGCGATGAATCGGGCTTTCCGTGAGGCCCCGAGGCGGCGTGCTCGGTCTCCGCCTCGGAGCGAGGCGGCAAACGGACACGGGGGAGACGCCTCGCCGAGGCGTCTCTACGGGTGCCTCGGACGGAGCCTTGCGCCGTCCCCGAGGTGGCGGCACCTTCCGTCCACGGACGCACCGTCCACGGACGCACCGTCCACGGACGCACCGTCCACGGACGCACCGTCCACGGTCGGCCGTCTCCCCCGAGGCGGTGCCGCTACAGCCCTACCTCCAGCACGTCGCGGAGGCCGTCGCGGTACGTCCGGCTCATGGCCAGGACCGTCCCGTCGCGGAGCACAACCGTCAGGTCGTTGTGCGAGGCCGGCTGGAGCGACGCCACGCGGTCGATCTGAACGACGGTCGAGCGGTGGATGCGCAGGAACCGCCTCGGGTCGAGCCGGGCGGCCACGCGCGTGAGCGTCTCGCGCACGAGGTGCCGCTCGCCGCCGACGTGCAGCGTGACGTAGTTGCCGCTCGCCTCGATCCAGTCGACGTCGGCCGCCGGGACGACGTCGATGCGGCCCGTGCTGCGGACGGCGAAGCGCTCGAGGTAGGCCGGCGGGCGGACCGCCTCGAGGAGCGCCGCGAGCTGCCCCTCGACGTCCGGCGAGGCGGCCGCGCGGCGTGCGGCGTGCTGGGCCTTGGCGTGGGCGAGCGTGGCCGTGAAGCGCGCGCGGTCGTACGGCTTGAGCAGGTACCCCAGCGCGTGGTGCTCGAACGCCTCGACGGCGTACGTGTCGAAGGCGGTCGCGAACACGACCAGCGGGGCCGGGCCGGGCGGGCGCTGCCGCAGCACGTCGAATCCCGACAGCTCCGGCATCTGCACGTCGAGGACGAGGAGGTCGACCTCGTGCATGGCGAGCGCATCCAGGGCCTCAACGCCGTCGGCGCACGTTGCCACGACCTCCACCTCGGGGTCGGCGGCGAGCCACAGCGCCAGCTTGCGACGCGCCGGCGGCTCGTCGTCCACGATGACCGTCCGCATCGGGGCGGCCTCAGGTCGTTGTGACATTCACGGGATCAGGCGCTCACGAGGACGCGATCGTGTCCTCGCAAGGAGCGGGAGGAGGGCGGGGCCAGAGCCCCGGACGACGAGCGAGACGTGGCGAGGGCACGATCTGGACCGTGCGCGCGGATCAGGTTGGGTGTCACTGCGACCTAAGCACGGGCGAGGCGGGGAGGGGGTTCGCTGCGCCGTCGCCCGCGTGTGGCTGGTGGCGGACGAACGGCATCCGCACGCGCGCCCGCACGCCGCCGTCCACAGGCGTCAGCTCCACCGAGGCGGCGTCGCCGAACGTCTGCGCGAGCCGCGCCCGCGTGTTGGCCAGCCCGATGCCCGGCGTCGCCGCGCCACCGCCCGATCCCGAGGTGACCTGCCCTGAGGCAGGTGCCTCCGAGGCAGGTGCCCCCGAGGCGGGCGGCCCCGAGTTGACGACGTCCACCACCAGCGCGTCGCCCTCGCGCACGGCCCGGACCTCGATCCGCGCGGGCCCGCGGTGCCGCGCCACGCCGTGCCGCACCGCGTTCTCGACGAGCGGCTGGAGCAGCAGGTACGGCACCGACGCCGCCTCGGCGCCCGCCGCCACGTCGAACCGGACCCCGAGGCGGTCCTCGAACCGGTGGCGCTCGATCTCGAGGTAGCGCCGCCCGAACTCGACCTCCTCGGCCAGGGGCACCGTCTGGCGGTGGGCGTGGTCGAGCGTCAGGCGCAGGAAGTCGCCCAGGCGCGCCAGCATCCGGTCGGCCGCCTCGGGGTCGGTGTGGAGCGTGGCCGAGATGGTGTTGAGCGTGTTGAAGAGGAAGTGCGGGTGGAGCTGCATCGTGAGCGCGTCGAGGCGGGCCTCGGCGAGCTGGGCGCGGAGCGCGTCGGATCGGCGCTGCTCGTCGCGGAGGCGCCGCAGCGCGTCGAGCGCGACCGTCCCGGCTGTGAGGACGGCGTAGACAAACACGCTCAGCGGCAGCCCGAAGCTGACCGCGTTCGTCACCCGCCGCACGAGGCGCTCGGCGAGCGCGCCGGTGAGCGTGGCCCCGGCCGCCTCGGCGGCGGTGACGTAGGCCGCGTTCAGGGCGAGGTCGAGACCCAGGACGATGCCGGCCGCGCCCACGCCGAGCGCGGCGTGGAGGCCCCACCTCCACCGCGGCGACGCCGGCGCGAGGGGCCAGCGCCGCGCGGCCAGGATCACGAGCGGGGCCACGAGCGCCCACGCCTGCCACTGGAGCACCTCGGGCACCACCAGGTCCAGCGCGACCGGCACGCTCCACGGCGCCTGGAGCGTCGCCAGCCACAGCGCCGCCCACCCGAGCGCGAGCGCCCCGAAGCCGAGCGGCATCCAGGGCCAGTAGAGTCGGAGGTACGGCATCGAGGCGGGGGCGAGCCGCAGGATATCGCTGCCGCGGCCTCGGCCGCACGGCAGAACGCCGCGCCCCGAAGCGGATGGGCCACTCGGCATGGGCCGTTTGCACCACGGAGGCGCGCTCACCGCCTCGGAGCTTGAGGCCTCCCCTCTTGAACGGCTGTGATGACCCGACCGCTCCTCCTCGCCCTCGCCCTGGCCGGGTCTGCCGCCGCCCAGCCCGTCGCCCCGTCCGCCTCGGGGGTGCGGCTGGCGGTCGCCGCTGACGATCTCCGCCTCGGGGCCACGGAACCGGCGCCCGTCTACACCGGTGCCATCGCGACGTTGTTCGGAACGTCAGGAGCCTTCCTCGGAGCAGGGGGCTCCGCCATCACTCTGTTGCTGGTCGAGCTCGTGATCCGGGAGTGCTCCCCGTTTGGGTGTCCCGATGGAGGGGGAGACGAAGGGCTTCCGGCTCGCTACATCGCAGCGTACGTCGCAGGCGGTGTTGCCGGAGCGGCGATCTCCGTCCGAGCGTTCGGGGCCGCGCCCAGAAGTCCCTACGCGCTTCTCCCCGACCCGGGAATCGAGTCGGACGATTGGAAGCGGGCCCTTGTGGGCGCCCTCGTGGGAACCCTGCCTGGCATCACCGCGGCCCTCCTCATTCCCCCGTCCGAGGCCGGCGTCGAGTGGATCGCCGTCCCCATCGCGCAGGGCCTCGGCGCCGGGATCGCGGTGGCCCTGTAGCGGTCCGCCTCGGTGTGTTGGATCGGCGGCTCATGGCAGATACGTGATTCGTGATGCGTGCCCCTTCACCCGAAAGAGTCACGCATCACGTATCGATCCATAGAACCGCGTCAAGCGCGCTGCGATGCGGCGGTGTCCGCTTCTGCCCGAAGCCGCTCCAGCACCTCCGCGCGCTGCGTCAGGATGATGAGAATGGCCAGGTCGCCCGGCTCGACCCACTCGACGGCCGCCTCGGTGCCCGCGAGCGGGTCGGGGAGGAGGGTGCAGGCATCCGGCGCCACGCCCTGCTCGGCGAGGAGACCGCGGAGCTGGACCGGGATCTCGCCCTCGCCGCGCCCGCGGAGGTAGCCCGGGATGTCGACCAGCAGGTAGCGGTCGGCCCCGAGGCGGGCCAGCACGTCGCACATGGCGGCCAGGTCCTCGTCGCGGCGGTCGCCCGCGCTGCCGTAGAGCACGAGGCGCCGCTTCGCGGGCCACGCCTCGGCCGCCTCGGTGAGGGCGCGCAGGCCGTGCGCGTTGTGCGCGTAGTCGACGACGACGGTCGCGCCGCGCACGTCGAAGCGGTTCGCGCGGCCGGGGTTGTCGTCGGCGTCGCTCCGGAACCCGCGAAGCGCGGTTGCGATGGCCTCGTTCCCGATGCCGAGCGCGCTCGCCACGAGGGAGGCCGTCAGCGCGTTGCGGACGATGTGGCGCGCGGCGCCGCCCAGCGAGGCGGGAATGTCCTCGACGCGGCAGATCGCGCGCCAGCCGTCGCCGTCGCGGTGCACGATCTGGCCCTCGACGACGGTCGCCGCGAGGGGCGCGCCGGTCGGCGTCTCCGCCTCGGGGTCGAGGGCGGTCCACGCGAGGCGGACGCCGCGCGCCTGCAGCGCCTCGGCCTGCAGCGCCGCCTCGGCGGTCGCGTCGGGCTCGTCGGCCGGCACCACCAGCACGCCGCCCAGCCCGAGCGCCTTGGCGACCACGAACTTCGCCCGCGCCAGCGCCCGGACCGTCTCGACGCCGTAGTCCCCGAGGTGGTCGGCCGCGACGTTCGTGACGGCGGCGGCGCCCACGAGGGGCACCGGCACGCCGCGCCGCAGGAGCCCGCCGCGGGCGGTCTCGAGGGCCGCGAACGTCACCCGGCCGTCGCGCATCACGGCACGGGCGCCGAGCGGACCCGAAAAGTCGCCCCGCTCGACGACCTCGCCGCCGACCGAGACGTAGTCGGTCGTCGAGAGGCCCGTCGTGTGGCCGGCCGCGTCGGCCATCGCGGCGAGGAGGCGGACCGTCGTCGTCTTGCCGTTGGTGCCGGTGATGAGGGCGGTCGGGATGGCCGCGACGGCGTCCCAGTCGACCGCCTCGGGGGCGGGGAGCGCGTCCGGTGGGTAGGTGGCGCCTCGCGCGCCCAGGCCGACCGTGACCGCGTCGTCGTCCCAGACGAGCGGGACGTCCCGGTCCTCGGCCGCCGCGATCAGCGCCTTGAGCGGCGGGTCGGCCTCGCCCTCCGCCTCGGCGCGGAGCCGGGCGACGACCGCCTCGGGGTCGGGCGGGGCGGCGCCGCTCATCTCGGCGCGCGTCGCCTCCCAGGCCGCCTCGTTGACCTCGGTCGCGGTGTAGAGGAGGTCGACCGGCGACGAGAGCGCGAGCGAGATGCCGCGCGGGACCGGCCGGGCGACGAGCACGCTGTCCCACCCGAGCGCCTGCGTCAGCCGCTCCGCGTGGGCGCGCCACACCGAGGCGGCGCGGTCGCGGTCCGCCTCGGGGACGAGCACCTCCATCGCGGCGCCGGGCGCGTCGAGGAGGACGCCGGCGCCCGTCTGCCGCCGGCTGTCGAGGGGGTCGGAGAGGTCGGGCACGTCGCGAGAGAGGTGTCATCCTGAGCGAGCGAAGCGAGTCGAAGGATCTCCGGCGCGCACCGCCTCAGGGCGAGCGCATCGGGCGCTGTGCTTATCAGAGATCCTTCGGCTGCGGGCTGCGCCCTCCGCTCAGGATGACACGGAGGACGGGCCGCGCGAGCCGTCAATCCGCCTCCTCGTCGGTCGGGTCGGAGACGAGGCGGACGCCGCGGCGGTCGCGGACGACGCGCTGGCCCTCGCGGAGCTGGAACGTCTCGCCCTCCGTCCCCAGGTCGACGGGCGCCTCGACCGGGCTGGCCTCCGCCTCGACGGGGCCGGGCGCCGGCTCCGGAGGTGGCAGCGCCGGTGCGGGCGAGGCCTGGGGCATCGAGGCCGGCACGGGCGTGTCGGCGTCGGCCAGCCCGTCGCCGGACGGCCGGCCGAAGTGGACGATCTGCTTCCAGCACCGCGTGATGTCGTCGCCGAAGACGACCAGCAGGTCGCCGTCGGTGGCGAGCGACAGCGCGTAGTCGACCGCCTCGGCCTCGTCCGGGATCACGTCGACGGCCTCCTCGGCGACGCCCTCCCCGAGGAGCGTGCTCCGGAGCATCGCCGGGATCTCCTCGGGGTCGCGCCCGCGGAGGCGGTCGTCGCGCTTGCACACGAAGTGGTCGAACGCCCCCGAGGCGGCGCGCGCCATCGCCTCGATGTCCTCGTCGCGGCGGTCGCCGGGCGCGGCGAGGGCCAGGATCTTGCGCCCCTTCACCTCGAGGCGGCCCACGAGGTCGGCCATCGCGCGGACGGCCGCCGGGTTGTGGGCGTAGTCGAGGATGACCTTGAACGGGTGCTCGTCGAACACGTTGAGCCGCCCCGGCGCCTCGTAGAAGCTCGTCGAGAAGGTGCGGAGGCCGTGGCGGATCTGGTCGAGCGAGAGCTGCATCGGCCCGTTGCCGAGCGCGTAGCAGACGGCGGCGGCGAACATCGCGTTCTGCACGTTGTGGGTGGCCTTGCCCTCGATGGTCGCCGGGACGAGGTGCGTCCAGAGGAGCGGCAGGTGGCGCCCACCGTCGTGGATCGTGATCATCTCGCCGGCCACGCCGCGCTCGAGCACGACCGCCCGGCCGCCCTCGCGGACGTGCGCCCGCACCAGCTCGTGCTCCGCGTCCATCGTGACGTAGCAGATGTTGTCCGCCTCGGTGTGCTCCGCCATCGCGAGCACGCGCGAGTCGTCGGCGTTGAGCACGACCGTGTCGGTGGCTACCTCGATGGGGATGCGCTTGATCTCGGCGAGCTGGTCGAGCGTGTCGATGCGCCCCTGCCCGAGGTGGTCGGCGCTCACGTTGAGGCACGCGCTCACGTCGCACGTCCTGAACCCGAGCCCGGCGCGCACCATCCCGCCGCGCGCCACCTCGAGCACCGCCGCCTCCACGCTCGGGTCGCGGAGCACCGTCCGCGCGCCCATGGGGCCGGTCATGTCGCCCTTGACCGTCAGCCGGCCGTCGACGAACACGCCGTCGGTGGACGTCATGCCCGGTACGACGCCGGCCATCTGGAGCACGTGCGCCACCATGCGGCTCGTCGTCGTCTTGCCGTTGGTGCCCGTGATGGCGGCGATGGGGATGCGGGCGTTCGAGCCGAGCGAGAACAGCATGTCCATCACCGGCCCCGCCACGTCGCGCGGCGTGCCCTCCGACGGCGCCACATGCATCCGGAAGCCCGGCGCGGCGTTGACCTCGACGATCGCGCCGCCCACGTCGCGCCACGACTGCGTGACGTCGTCGCTCAGGAAGTCGACGCCGCCCACGTCGAGCCCGACCGCGCGCACGGCCCGGACCGCCATGTCGCGGTTGTCGGGGTGGACCACGTCGGTGAGGTCGATCGCCGTGCCGCCGGTCGAGAGGTTGGCCGTCGAGCGGAGGTAGAACACCTCGCCCTCGGGGAGGATGGTTTCCGGAGTATGGCCGGCTGCGGCAAGCAGCCGCTCGGCCTGGGCGTCGAACTCGAGCTTCGTCAGCACCTTCTCGTGCCCGACGCCGCGCCGCGGGTCCTGGTTGACAATCTCGACCAGCTCCTCGATCGTGTGCGTGCCGTCGCCGACGACGTGGCCGGGCACGCGCTTGGCGACCGCCACCAGCTCGCCGTTGACGACCAGCATCCGGTGGTCGAAGCCCGAGACGAAGCTCTCGACGAGCACGCCGCGGCTCGTCCCGTGCTGGCGCGCGTGGGCGAAGCCGGTGCGCACCTGCGCCTCGTCGGTGAGGCGGATCGAGACGCCGCGCCCGTGGTTGGCGTTGAGCGGCTTGGTCACGACCGGGTAGCCGATCCGCTCGGCCGCGTCGACGGCGTCCTCGGGGCCGTAGATGAGGCGCTGCCTGGGCACCGGCAGGCCGAGCGACTCGAGGAGGTTGCGCGTGTCCTCCTTGTCGCTCGCGATCTCGACGGCGATGTGGCGTGTCTCGCCGGTGACGGTCGCCTGGATGCGGCGCTGGAGGTGGCCGTGCCCGAACTGGACGAGCGAGTACGGGTTGAGGCGGATCCACGGGATGTCGCGTGCCTCGGCGGCGTCGACGAGCGACTGCGTGCTCGGCCCGAACGAATGGCGCTGGGCGCGCTTGATGAACGCGTCGCGCTCCTCCTCCCAATTGTAGTCCTCTTCTTTTTCCTCGTCCAGGAGTGCCTGCACCGCCTCGGGGAGGAGCCGCAGGATGAGGCGCCGCGCCAGCTCGCCGGCCTCGAGCCCGACCTCGGCGTGACGGTACTCGTAGATCATGTCGTACTCGCCCTCGAGGCGGCCCGTCGAGCGCGTCTTGCCGAACGAGATCTCGGTGTTGCCGGCCACGTTCTGCAGCTCGATCGCGACGTGCTCCCACACGTGCCCGAGCCACGTGCCCTCGTCCTCGGTCATGCGCCGAATGAAGCCGCCGGCCTCTCGGTACGAGCACCCGTGCTCGCCCAGGCCAGGCAGGGCGTCGACGAGGCGCTCGGCGAAGTCGCCGAGGCGGGCGGTCGGGTAGTCCTCGAGCGGCCCGAGCTGGATCGTGTGCCGGATGACCGGGAACGTGGCGTACTGGTTGGGGCCGACGTAGACGTTGGTCGAGACGATGCGCATGACGGACCGGGAGCGAGGAGAACCGAAAGGTCTCCCTCACGCGGTGCCCGCGCAATCGGTTCACCGAGGGCGGCCCAAAACGCAGCGCGCCCCGCCTCGGGGGACGAGGCGGGGCGCGGAGACCAGGGGCGCTGCGGGGGCGTCAGCTTGTCTTGGGAAGCGAGGCCAGCACGAGGAGCGCGAGCAGGGCCGCCGGGACTGCGAGTTGAAGCGCAAGGACCATGACAGGGGCGGCTGGAGGGACGTCTACATTCGTAAACACGGCGTTTGGGTTGCGCCGGGCTCAGATGCCTCTGTGAATCGTCCGTTTTGGCGGCCGAATAAGCGCGGAGCCGGTCCGGCCGGTCCGGAAAGGGAAAAGGGGGGAATGGAAAATGGAGAGTTGAGAATGGAGAGTGGGGACGTCCCCGAGCCCTCCCCGAGTCGGAGAGAGGGGACCACGGACGATTCTAATCCACTGACCCACTGTCCACTGACCCACTGTCCACTGACCCACTGTCCACTGACGCACCCGGCCCCCGCGGCCCCCGCGCGTCCGCCTTGCGCCGTCCCCGAGGCGTGGGCACCTTGCCTACAGCCTACAGCCTACAGCCTACAGCCTACAGCCCACAGCCCACAGCCCCCATGCCCCGCCACATCACCACCCCGACCCGCATCCCTGTCCCCGGCGGCAAGACCATCGAGGAGCACGTCGGGCGCGTCAACACGGCCACCGCCTCGGTGTCGGTCGCCCACATGGTCGCGCCGCCCGGATGGGAGGAGCCGGCCCAGACGCCGACCTTCGACGAGGTTACGATCGTGCTGCGCGGCACGATGCGCGTCGAGCACAGCGAGGGCGTCCTCGACGTCGGCGCGGGCGAGACGGTCCTGTGCGAGGCCGGCGAGCGGGTCCGCTACCTCAACCCCAGCCCCGAGGCGGAGTGCGAGTACTGGGCCGTCTGCACGCCGGCGTTCGCCCCCGAGGCGGCGCAGCGCGAGGGGTAGGGAGGTTCGGAGTTCGGGCGACCGTGGAAACGTTCCGGGCTGCAGGCGCCTCTCTGACTTGACCCGCCTCGGGGAGCACGGCACCTTCGTTCCCCGTTCCCCGTTCCCCGTTCCCCGTTCCCCGTTCCCCGTTCCCCGTTCCCCGTTCCCCGTTCCCCCCTGTGCCCGCCGACTTCTACGCCCAGCTTCCGCCCGTCGACCGGTTCGACCGCCTCGTCGACGACGACGCCTACACGCCTGTCCCCGACGACTGGACGGTGGTCCTGACCGACGTCCGGGGCTCCACCGAGGCGGTGCAGGCGGGGCGCTACCGCGACGTCAACTACGTCGGCGCGGCGTCCATCGCGGCGGTGCTCAACGCCTCGGGGCGGGCCGACCTGCCGTTCGTGTTCGGTGGCGACGGCGCGACGCTGGTCGTCCCGATCGAGCATCTCGACACGGCGCTCCGCGCGCTCGCCGCGCTCCAGGAGCACGCCGCCGACCGCCTCGACCTGGACCTCCGCGTGGGCGCGGTGCCGGTGACGCACGTGCGCGGCGCCGGCCACGAGATCGCCGTCGCCCGTCACCAGGTCTCGCCGAACTACGCGCAGGCGCTGTTCCGGGGCACCGGGCTGGGCTGGGCCGAGGACCAGGTGAAGAATCCCGAGACCGCCGAGCGCTACGCGAGCCACGCCGCGCCGTCGGCCAGCGACGACCCGTACGCTGGGCTCGAGTGCCGCTGGCAGGACGTCCAGAGCCCGCGCGGCGAGACGGTCTCGCTCCTCGTCGAGGCCGTCGGGCCAGGCCGCGATGAGACGTACCGGGCGGTCCTCGCCCAGATCGAGGCGGTCTACGACGACGAGGCGGCCCACCCGGTGGCCCTCAACCGCCTCCGCCTCGCCCTCTCGCCGTCGGCGTTCGACCCCGAGGTGCGGCTGCGGCACCCCGACGACGTGGCCGGGACGCGGAGCCGGCTGCGGCGAAGCAACGTGCTCGGGCGCGCCCTGACCGCCTTCCGGCTGAAGACGGCCGAGACCGACTGGAAGCAGTATCCGCGCCTGCTCCGCGACGCGACCGACTACCGCAAGTTCGACGGGGTGCTCCGGATGGTCCTCGCCGGCAGCTCCGAGGAGCGCCGCTGGCTGGAGGAGGTGCTGGAGGGGATGCACCAGGAAGGACGGCTGGCGTACGGGCTCCACGTGTCCGACCGGGCCGTTCTGACCTGCCTCGTCTACGAGCGGATGGGCCAGCAGGTCCACTTCGTCGACGGCGCCGGGGGCGGCTACACAAGCGCCGCGGTCGACTTCAAGCGGCGCCGGGAGGCGCTCGCGGGCAACAGCCCCGAGGCCGCCTGATCGGGCACCGCCTCGGGGCGGGACCACGGACGACGGACCGCAGACCGCCGCCTGAGCGCTCGATTCAGACGACACCGCCTCGGGGCAAAAAACTCTCCTCCCCCCAGCGGGGGGAGGCTGGGAGGGGGGCGACGAATCGGTCGCGACGCTCGACCCCGAGGCGGGCTAGCGACAGACGCGCCTCAGCCCCGAGGCGGGGGCAACGGAGTCCCCCCTGGGGAAAGCAACAGGGTGACGGGCGTTCCGCCTCGGTGACCCACCTCCACTCCCC
Source organism: Bacteroidota bacterium (assembly GCA_039024395.1). Classification (GTDB taxonomy): domain Bacteria; phylum Bacteroidota; class Rhodothermia; order Rhodothermales; family Rubricoccaceae; genus Rubrivirga. Next base: position 22,309 of record JBCCQJ010000025.1, read on the forward strand.
GAGGCGGGACAGCGGCAGACGTGCCTCGACTCAAGCCCCGTCGAGTGGACTCCTCTACGGTCGGCGTACGGAGCGCACGTCGGCGAACCGAAACCCGTCCCGCTCGACGACCTCGCCGAGCGCGACCGGGATCGGCCGCTCGAACATCGGCCCGGCCCAGCAGAACGTGTGGAACTCGCCGTTCTCGCCGCACGCGTCGGCGCCGTCTGGCAGCGCGGCCAGCAGAGCGCGGTCGTACGGGCGCCCGACGAGCCCGCCGTCGACCTGGCTCGGGTCGACGCACGTGAGCGTCGCCTCGAGGCCGGCGCCGAGCATGTCGCTGGCGAGACGGGCGGTGTCGAGGCCCCAGAGCGGAAAGAGCGGGGCCAGTCCGGTGCCCCGGAGCTGCCGCTCGCGGTAGGCGCGGACGTCGGCCAGGAAGAGGTCGCCGAAGGCGATGTGCGTCGCGCCGGCGTCGCGGACGGCCGAGAGGGCCGTCGCCATCCGTGCCTCGTACACCGCGTTCGAGCACGGCCACGGCAGCTCGACCGTGTGGAGCGGGAGGCCGACGGCTGCGGCCTGCGCCTCGACGAGCGACCGCCGGACGCCGTGCATCGCCACGCGGTCGGCCTCGGCGTTGAGCGACGTCAGCAGCCCGACCACCTCGGCGCCCTGCTGGCGGAGCGTCCAGAGCGTCCACGCGGCGTCCTTGCCCGAGCTCCACGAGACCACGACGCGCCTCATGCCCGTGCCCCGGTGGACCCGACCGCTGCCACGCCTGCCAGGAGCGGGACCGCCTCGAGGCGGGGGGCGCGACCCCGCAGAGCGACCTGCGTCAGGAGCCCAACCTGGCGCCGTTCCGTTCTCCGACTGTCCGGTTCGGAGCGGAGACGTCGAAAAAGGGCAGGGGAGGGTCGGTCCATGCGCGCCGCCTTGGGGCTCGGTGGAGTGGAAGGCTGTCTCTTGCCTTCGACACCTGGGCCAGAGTGTGGGGACAGCTTACGAGATGCCTCGGCACGAGGAAGGACAAGCGACGGCCGACCGCGGACCGCCGCGTCGGGGCGAGGGGGGCGACGGACAGCAGACCATGGACGACGGCCAGAGCATCTCGGAGCCGACCGCCTCGGAGAAGCGGATCCGGAACCGGTCGCTTTGGTGTCAACGAATCTCCTCCCCCGAGCGGGGGCAGGGCCGGTAAGTTCTGGCGCCAATCCCCAATATTCAGTCATTCCCGCGTAGGCGGGACCCGAAGTACGGCGTAGCCAACCCATACGGCGCCGATTCTGAGTTCCCTCGCATGGGTCCCCGCCTTCGCGGGGATGACTTGATGGGAGAGGATTGAGGCACAGAGTTAGCACTTAACAGCCCTGCCCCAGCGGGGGGAGGCCGGGAGTGGGGCGATGAATCGGCTACGACACCAGACCCCGAGGCGGTTTCCCCGAGGCGGTCTACACGTGCTGGTCGATCAGGATGACGTTGCCGTCCGGGTCGGTCAGGGTGAGGCTCGCCGGACCCGAGGTCCCGGCCTCCGGCTCGGAGAGCAGCGTCAGGCCGGCGTCTTTGAGGGCCTGCTGGATCTGGCGGACGTCCGTGAAGCCGTCCAGCGCGTTCGCGTCCTGGTCCCAGCCGGGGTTGAACGTGAGCAGGTTGCCCTCGAACATGCCCTGGAAAAGGCCGATGCGGTGGTCTCCGTTCTGGAGGACGAGCCAGCCCTCTGCCTCGTTGCCGCCGAAGGGCGAGAAGCCGAGGGCCTCGTAGAACCGCTTCGAGGCGGCGAGGTCGTTGACGGAGAGGCTGACGGAGAAGGCGCCGAGGTCCATGACGGTGAGGGGAGAGGAGAGGAGGATCCGCCTCGGGGAGGCGATGGGGCGGGGGCAGCCTAGCCCCTGGCAGTGCCGACCCTCTGGCACAGGCCTCCGGCCCCGAGGCGGTCGTCGGGCCGGGCCGGCCGTCGGGGACCCCGCGGCGCTCGTCACCACGGACTGCATCGCGCCTCCGCCGCTGCCGTAGCCGCCTCGGTGCTTCGCCGGACCGGACCCCCCGTTCTGCCGCCCATCACTCCGGCTTCGCCTTCGCTCAAGGGCGCCAGAACTGTCCCCCTCACCGAGGGGGACAGCTTTCCGGCCTGGGAGCGAAGCGACCGGAAGGAACGCGGGGGGGGGCGTTCCGTCTGGCGCCAGTCCCTGAGGCGGTCGATTCATGGGCCCCCCCCCCACCACCCCCCCCCGGGGGGGGGGGGGGGCCCCGACCCCCGGCGGGGGACCCCCCCCCGGCGGGGGCGGGGGGGCCCGCGGGGGGGGGCCGGGGGGGGAGGCCCCCC
>JBCCQJ010000026.1:0-24459 GCA_039024395.1 Bacteroidota bacterium
GGGGGGAGGGGACTGAATTCGGACGGGAGAGTCGCCCTGAGACGGCGGTCTGCGGTCGGCCGTCGGCGGCTGACCGCCACGAGTCGTCCCCCGAGGCGGTGCCGTCGACCCCGAGCGCTCAGGCGGCGGTCCGTCGTCCGCGGTCCGTCGTCCCTTTTCGAAGCAGTCCGTCGTCCCTCTGCCCCGAGGCGGTTCGGCGTAGGTTGCCGGCCCCTCCGCCTCGGTGCCTGTGACCCGCCGCCTCGCCCTTCCGCTCGCCGTCCTCCTCGTCGCCTCGGCGTGCCAGGCCCAGCGCTCGCCCACGAGCGACCCCGTCCGCGCCGAGAACGGGATGGTCGTCTCGGCCGAGGTGAACGCCTCCGAGGCGGGCGTCGCGGTGATGCAGGCCGGCGGCAACGCCGTCGACGCGGCCGTCGCGACGGGCTTCGCGCTCGCGGTCACGTTCCCCGTCGCCGGCAACATCGGCGGCGGCGGCTTCATGGTGATCCGCTTCCCCGACGGCACCGCCACCACCATCGACTACCGCGAGACGGCCCCGTCGGGCGCCACGCGCGACATGTACGTCGACGACTCGACCGGCGCCATCCGGCCCGACCTCAGCCGCCGCGGCCACCTCGCCTCGGGGGTGCCGGGCGCCGTCGCGGGCCTCCTCCACGCCCACGAGACGTACGGGAGCCTGCCCCTGGCCGACGTGATCGCGCCGGCGATCCGCCTCGCCGAGGGCTACCCGCTCAGCCGCGCCGAGGCCAACCTGATGAACGCCTACGCCGAGCGCTTCGCCCCCTACCCGGGCACGGTCCGCGCGTTTACCAAGGCCGGCGGCTTCGAGGCGGGCGAGACGTTCCGCCAGCCCGACCTCGCGGCCACGCTCCGCCGCATCCGCGACGACGGCCGCGACGGGTTCTACCGCGGCGAGACGGCCGCCCTCCTCGTGGCCGAGATGGAGCGGGGCGGAGGGCTCATCACCCGCGACGACCTCGCCGGCTACGAGGCGGTCGAGCGTGAGCCGCTCGTCGGCGACTACCGCGGGCACCGCATCCTCTCGATGCCGCCGCCGTCGTCGGGCGGCGTGGCGCTGATCCAGATGTTGGACGCGGTCGAGCCGTTCGACGTGGCCGGGCTCGGCTTCAACTCGTCCGCCTCGGTGCACCTGATGGGCGAGGCCATGCGCCGGGCGTTCGCCGACCGCGCCGAGTACCTCGGCGACCCCGACTTCTCGGACATCCCCACGAGCGAGCTGATCGACGAGGCCTACACGCGGCGCCGGATGGCCGACTTCGACCCTGCGCGCGCCGACTCGAGCGTCCGCCTCGGGGCCGGGCAGCCGCGCGCTGAGTCGGCGCAGACGACGCACTACTCTGTCGTCGACGACGACGGGATGGCGGTGTCGGTCACGACGACGCTCAACGGCGGCTTCGGGTCGCTGGTGGTGGTCGAGGGCGCGGGGTTCTTCCTCAACAACGAGATGGACGACTTCACGAGCGCGCCCGGCGAGCCCAACATGTTCGGCCTCGTGCAGGGCGAGGCCAACGCGATCGCGCCCGGCAAGCGGATGCTCTCGTCGATGACGCCGACGATCGTCGAGGACCCCGAGGGGCGTCTGATGCTGGTGATCGGCTCGCCCGGCGGCCCGCGCATCATCACGACCGTCTACGAGGTGATCCTCAACGTGATCGACCACGGGATGGACATCCAGGAGGCCGTCGCCGCGCCGCGCGTCCACCACCAGTGGCTGCCCGACGTGATGTTCGCCGAGCACCAGGCGCTCGCGCTGGACGTGATCGCGGCGCTCGTCGAGCGCGGCTGGAGCGTCCGCGAGTCGGACGGCCACTGGAGCCGCGCCGACGGCATCCGGGTCCGCTACACCGAGGCGGAGGCCACGACGGACCCCTCGGGGCTGGACGAGATCCGCCGCACCGAGGCGGGGCGCGTCTACTTCGGCGGGGCCGACCCCCGAGGCGAGGACGTGGCGGTGGGGTACTGAGCCGCCTCGGGGGCCTGAGATTACCGGTATGTAACGTCCGGATGACGGTCCCGTGACCGCAGTGTGGAGGGGCTGTTAAAGAGATTGCCCTCACGTTCCCTCCATCGTCGAAGGCAGAGGCGGGGGATAGGTTCGCACAACCGTTGCGGCGCCTGCCGCTCCCGCACACACCACCCCCTCTCTCTCATGCACAGCGTCACGATGCGCCGCCTCGCGGCCGTCCTCCTGGCCCTCGTCGCGGGCCCTGCCTTCGCGCAGGGCGTCACGACGGCCGCCATGAACGGGACCGTCACGGACGAGGCCGGCGTTGGCCTCCCCGGTGCGACCGTCCTCGCCGTTCACGAACCCTCCGGCACGCGCTACGGCGTCTCGACCCGGGCCGACGGCCAGTTCAACCTCCGCAACCTCCGCGTCGGCGGGCCCTACACCGTCACGGCGACGTTCGTCGGGTTCAATCCCGAGGTGCGGGAGGGCCTGACCCTGTCGCTCAGCCAGGACCTCGCCGTCGACTTCGTCCTCTCTGAGACGGCGGTCGACCTCGGCGAGGCCATCGTGACGGCCGAGACGGGCGCCATCATCTCGTCGGCCAACACCGGCACGGGCACCAACGTCTCGACCGAGGAGATCGAGCGGCTCCCGACGATCAACCGCTCGCTGGTCGACTTCACGCGTCTGACGCCGCAGTTCTCGCAGCGTGGCACCGGCTCCGAGGCGGGCACCTCGGTCGGCGGCACCTCCAGCCGGTACAACAACATCCAGGTCGACGGTGCGCTCCTGAACGACGCCTTCGGCCTCGAGAACTCGGGCACGCCGGGCGGGTCGTCGGGCACGCAGCCGATCTCGCTCGACGCCGTCGCCGAGTTCCGCGTCGCCATCGCGCCGTACGACGTCACGCAGGGCGGCTTCACCGGCGGCAACATCAACGTCGTCACGCGCTCGGGCACGAACACGTTCGAGGGCTCGGTCTACGGCCTCGGCCGCAACCAGGACTTCGTCGGCACCGACGCCGACGGCAGCGAGTTCGGCGAGTTCGACGAGTTCACGGCCGGCGTCCGCCTCGGAGGCCCGATCCTCCGCGACAAGCTGTTCTTCTTCGCCAACGTCGAGGGCGTCCGCCGCAGCGACCCCATCTTCGCAAGCTTCGCCGATGACGCCACGACGGTGAACCAGTTCAGCGGCACGCGCGCGGAGGTCCAGGAGATCGTCGACATCCTGAACACGCAGTACGGCCGTGGCCTCGGCGAGCTGGGCACGTTCGAGGGCGACACGCAGTCGAACAAGGTGTTCACGCGCCTCGACTACAACCTCAACGAGCGGAACACGATCACGGCCCGGTTCAACTACGTCCGCGGCCGGCTCGACGACGGCATCTTCCGGAGCGGCCGGGGCTACAACCTCGACGACCGGCTCTACACGCGTCAGAACACGAACACCTCCACGGTGGTCGAGGCGCGCTCGCTGTTCGGCCAGAACGCGGCCAACCTGTTCCGTGCGTCGCTCCAGACGAACCGCCAGCCGTCCGTGCTGGAGTTCGACCCGTTCCCGTCGATCCGCATCGGCGGCTTCCCCAACGGGGGGTCGGTCCAAGCGGGTCCGGACCAGTTCCGCGGGGCCAACAACATCGACACGAACGTTCTCGAGCTGACGAACAACTTCAACTACTTCGTCGGCGACCACGTCCTCACGTTCGGCACGCAGAACACGTTCTCGTCGTTCTCGAACCTGTTCATCCGCAACTTCTACGGGTTCTACAACTTCGACTCGATCGAGGACTTCCGGAATGGGGAGGCTTCAGAGTTCGAGCGCAACTACTCAGCCATCGACGGTGAAGACCGGCCGCTGGCAGAGTTCCTGTTCGCCAACTTCAGCCTGTACGCGCAGGACGAGTGGACGGGCATCGAGAACCTGAGGCTCACGGCGGGTCTCCGGCTCGACATGGCGCAGTACTTCGACTCGCCGACCGAGTCGGCCGGGTTCGAGGGCACGTTCGGATTCAACAACGCCGACGTGCCGAATGGCAACATCGTCGTGTCGCCGCGCCTCGGGTTCAACTACGACCTCGGTGGCCTGAACCAGACCCAGATCCGCGGTGGCCTCGGCATCTTCAGCGGCCGCAACCCGGCCGTCTGGATCTCGAACTCGTTCTCGAACGACGGCACGCTGCTCAACAGCGTCTCCGTCGAGGCGGACGACGACATCGACCCGGACACGGAGGGCGTGCAGCCGCGCGGCCCGATCACGTTCCGGGCCGACCCGGACAACCAGTACGAGGCGCCCGACTTCGGCCAGAGCCAGGGCTCGGCCGAGATCAACCTGACCGACCCCGACTTCGTCTCGCCGACGGTCTTCCGGACGAACCTCGCCGTCGATCAGCAGATCGTGCCGGGCTTCGTGGGGACCATCGAGGGCCTCTACTCGAACACGCTCAACGGCGTGCAGTGGCAGAGCCTCAACCGCGAGGCGTTCGTGGCCGACCCGACCACGGTCGACGGCCGCACCGGCGTCCGCCGCGCGGCGCTCGACCCGGGATTCCGTGACGTGGTGGTCCTGACCAACACGGACGAGGGCTACACCTACAACCTCACCGGCCAGCTCCGCAAGCAGGCGGGCGTGGGGGTGTTCCCGGCCCTCTCGGCCAGCTTCGCCTACACGTACAGCCAGGCCAAGGACATCAACTCGGCCACCAGCTCGCAGGCGCGCTCCAACGTGCGCGACCTCGAGGTCGGCCTCGACGTCAACGACCCGCCGCTGTCGACGTCGGACTTCGAGCTGGCGCACCGCATCCTGGGCCAGATCGCGTACCGGTTCCAGTACGGCGGCCGCTTCGGCACGACGCTCTCGCTCCTCTACGAGGGCCAGTCGGGCACGCCGTTCTCGTGGACCTACTCGCGCGGCGACGACGTGAACGGCGATGGCTTCGACCGGGCCGACCTGATCTACGTCCCGGCCGACGCCAGCGAGGTGGTGGTTGTGGACGGAGACGGGAACCCCGACGCGGCGGGTGCCGCCGCCTTCCAGGCGTTCATCGACGGGAACGACGATCTCTCGGACGCCCGCGGCTCGATCATCGAGCGCAACTCGGGTCGCGCGCCGTGGAACGACTTCCTCGACGCCCGCATCTCGCAGCAGATCACGACGCTCAACGGCCAGAACATCGAGCTGTCGCTGGACATCCAGAACGTGCTCTCGCTGCTCGGTGTGGGTGGTGAGGTGACGTTCGTCGACGACCAGCGCTTCGAGCTCGTCGACTTCCAGGGCTACGACACGCAGGGCCGTCAGATCATCTCGTTCGACCCGACGGACGACGACGACGTGTACGAGGTGAGCGACTTCGCCTCGCGCTGGCGGATGCAGCTCGGCCTCCGGTACACCTTCTAGGTCTCCCGGACCCTGCCGTCCTCTTGGCGGCCCCGCTCTCTCCGGAGGGCGGGGCCGCTCGCGTTCAGAGCCCCCACCTCGGAGCCCCACCTCGGAGCCCCACCTCGGGGCCGGGCGCCCGGCGCCCCCGAGGCGGCCAGAGGGGAGGGCACGTCGTTGTCCCCCGCCTCGGGGCGTTACGCCTCCGTCACTTCACCGAGCCTCCCTTGCACCGAGGCCGACCCTCGATACATTCCGGCCCTGGCCTCTCGCTCCGTTCCCTCCCCGTACGTCGTTACATGTCGCTCCGACGGGCCGCGCGCGCGGCAACGCTTCTGGCTGCGTTTGCCACTTCGGTGGCGGTCCCCGAGGCGGGTGCCCAGCCGTTCGAGCGCATCACGACGGACGTCGGCGACACGGGCCTCGCGCTCACGAACGTGGGCACGGCCGGGCGGCCCGGCATCGGCAACGACCCCGGGGGCACGCCCTCGTTCGAGTACCCGCTCGACTCGGGCATCGAGCACCTCTTCGAGGCCGGCCTCTGGGTGGGCGCCCGCCGCGCCGACGGCGTGGTCTCGGTGCGGACGGGCTCGGTGACCACCGCGGGCGGCTACGCGCCCGGCGCGCCCGGCTTCGAGTTCGCCCAGGCCGACCTGTTCACGCAGCGCTCGTCGCTGCCGACGAGCCCGTTCTTCTCGCCGCAGGCGGTCAGCCAGCAGGACCTCCTGACAGCCTACGTCGACACGGCGGCCGTGCTGCCCGGCACCAACACGCCCGTGCCGGACGTCCAGAACCAGCTCGGCATCGAGGTCCAGCAGCGGGCCTACGCCTGGAGCTTCCCGTTCACCGAGTACTTCGTGATCGTCGAGTACGAGGTGCGCAACGTGTCCGCGCAGCCGATCACCGACGTGTGGGTCGGGCTCTGGGAGGACCTCGTGGTGCGCAACGTGGTCACGACGACCGACGGCGGCGGGGCGTTCTTCAACAAAGGCGGGCGCGGCTTCCTCGGCTACCCCGACTACGAGGGCGGCACGGGCGCCCTCACCGAGGCGGCGCCGGACAGCCAGTTTGTGACCTACGCCTTCAACGCGGGCGGCGTCGAGGAGAGCCTCAACACCTACGGCGCGATCGCCTTCCTCGGGGCCGAGTGGGACGATCCCGGCGGCGCGGGGCGCTCGGCCGAGCGGCGCTTCTTCCACCCGTTCGTGGCCGACGAGTACGCCGCCCTCGGCCTGCCGGCGCCGCGCCTCAATCCGCGGTGGTGGCTCTTCGGCGGCAACGACCCCGACCCGGCGCTCGCGCGCCCGGCCGACGACCTCGAGCGCTACCAGCGGATGCAGGAGCCGTACCCCAACCCGCTCGCCTTCGGCAGCGACGCCGAGTACGAGGCGTTCCGCGACGCCTACTTGGGCGACGGGCAGGGCGAGGGGCGCCTCCAGGTCGACGGCCAGACGAGCGCCGGCAACTGGATCGGCGTCAACTCGGTGGGGCCGTTTCCGGAGCTGGCGCCGGGCCAGAGCGTGACCGTCACGTTCGCCTACGTGGCCGCCCTCAAGCCCGAGGACTTTCAGGGCACCGGCGCCCCGCGCGCGGCCGACACCGAGGCGAGCCGCGCCATCCTGCGCAACAACGTGTTCTGGGCGCAGGAGACCTACGCCGGCGAAGACGCCAACTACAACGGCCGCCTCGATGCCGGCGAGGACCTCAACGGCAACGGCCTCCTCGACCGCTACCTCATCCCCGAGCCGCCGGCGTCGCCGCAGCTCCGCGTCGAGCTCGAGGCCGGGCGTGCGGTGCTCTACTGGACCGACGGCGCCGAGGCGTCGGTCGACCCGGTCACCGGGCGGACCGACTTCGAGGGCTACCGGATCTACCGCTCCGACCCGGGCGACGACCGCGACGGCAACATCCTCGGCGAGGCGGGCCTGATCGCCCAGTACGACACCGAAGGCAACGACGTCGGCTTCAACAACGGCTTCGAGGCGGTCCGCCTCGGGGCGCCGGCCACCTTCGACGACGAGCCGGGCGTGGCCTACACCTACCGCTTCGAGGCGGCCGGCTTGCTCGACGGCTGGCAGTACGCGTTCGCGGTGACGGCCTTCGACGCGGGCGACACGCAGAGCGGGCTCGCGCCGCTCGAGTCGTCGCGCGCCTCGAATGCGGTCCGCGTCTTCCCGGGCACCGAGGCGGCGGCCGACGCGGGCGTGGGCGTCTTCCCGAACCCGTACCGCGTGCGCGCGGCCTGGGACGGCCCGCTCTCGACCCAGCGCAAGCTCTACTTCTACGGGCTCCCGCCGCGGTGCCAGATCCGCGTCTACACGCTCGCCGGCGAGATCGTCACCGAGATGGACCACGACGCGGCGACCTACACCGGCGACACGCGCTGGTTCGACGACTTCTCGGCCGACGGCCGCGAGGTGGCCGGCGGCGTCCATGCCTGGGACCTGCTCTCCGACAACGCGCTCCGGCTCTCGTCGGGCCTCTACCTCTTCTCGGTCCAGGATCTCGACTCCGGCGACACGCAGACCGGCAAGTTCGTGATCCTCCGCTAGCCGCCCCGAGGCGGACCCTCCGCCGGCACGCCCGGCTTGTTCTCTCACCTCTCCCTTCCCCATGAGACTCTCTACGCTCACCGGCCTCACGGCCCTGGCGCTCGTCGTCGCGCCCCACGCCGAGGCGCAGTGCACGGGCACCGCCGGCACCGACTTCCAGCAGGTCACGATCCGCCAGATCAACGCGATCCCGCAGACCAACATCGACGCGCTCAACGCGGCCTCGACGGCCGGCACGCTTACGGTCGCCGAGATGCAGACGCAGCTCACCAACGACCTCGAAGACGAGCTGGTCGAGTTCCAGGCCGTCTTCCTCTCCGACCCGCTCCTCTCGGGCCTCGCCAACTCGACGGCTGGCATCCCGAACCGCATCCACGCCTTCGTGCGTGACGTGAACGCGCTCGCGGACGGCGTCGAGGGCATGGGCGTCCAGATCGTCGACAACCGCGGCGACGGGCAGATCCAGAACTTCGTCGTCGGCGACGAGGTGGTCGTCTGCGGGTTCGTGTCGCCGTTCGAGGGCGGCGGCAAGACGATGCAGATCGCACCGGTCAGCATCACGACGGCGACCGCCCCGGTGGTCGACACGCAGGAGGAGGAGGACGCGATCCTCGCCCCGGTCGTCATCACCACCGACGACATCCACGACGCGGTGGGCAGCCAGACGCAGATCGACTTCGACGTCTACAGCGATTTCAACGGCCAGTTTGTCCGCTTCGAGGGCATCACGGTCGTCCAGGGCGTCCAGGGCGCGCGGCCGAACGTGCTCCTCCAGTCGCCGACGCAGGACACGCAGATCAACGTCTACGACACGTCGGTCTGCTTCCGCAACGACCGCGACGAGAGCTACTTCCCGAGCGGCCTCGACCCGGACTGCATCGACGACGACTTCGTGCCGCCGCCGACGGGCACGGCCAACGTGCAGGGCTTCCTGACGTGGCAGGGTGACGACGGCGGGTTCAACTACGCCATCCCTGACCCGGCCAACTTCGTCATCAGCCCCATCGAGGAGGCCGACTTCGTCGTCACCGAGGCGCCCCCGACCGTGTCGGTTGCGAGCGTCGACGTGGTCCCCGGCCCGACCGACGACGTGATGATCTCGGCCGACGTCGTCCCCGCACAGGGCACCATCACGACGGTCGTGGCCGACTTCCGCTACGTCATCGACGGGGCGGACGTGCAGACCGGCCAGGTGACGCTCACCAACTCGACCGGTGACACCTACACCGGCATGATTCCCGCCCGCACCGAGGCGGACGCCAACGGCGCGTTCGTGGCCTTCTCGGTCACCGGCACCGACGACGGCAGCCTCTCGACGACCTCCGGTGAGGTCTCGTACCGCGTCTTCGACGGCGCCGTGACCTCGATCGCGCTCGTCCAGGAGACGTTCGACGGCGGCCCCGGCGCGAGCCCGCTCGTGACCGGCTCGGCGGCCACGTTCAACCTCGACGCGGTGGTGCAGACGGCCTTCCAGCGCGGCGACAACTTCTACGCCACCCTCCAGGACGACGCCGACCTCGACCCGTTCACGGGCGTGTGGGTGTTCTTCGGCGCCACCGACCCGGGCCTTTCACCTGGCGACCAGATCAACATCACCGAGGCGACGATCGTCGAGCAGTTCGATGTGACCCAGCTCACCGACGTCACCTTCACCACGACCGGCACAGGCACCCCCTTCCCCTTCAAGGAGGTGCCGACGGGCGTGCTCACCGACGACGCCACGGCGGAGGCGCACGAGGGGATGCTCCTCTCGTTCGACGACGTCACCATCATCAGCAACGACACCGGCTTCGGCGAGTGGTCGTTCGCGACGGCCGGCGTCGCCGGCGACGCCATCGAGGCGGACGACTGGGCCGACGGCATCGCCGAGGACTACGCGTCGACGACGTTCACCGACGGCGAGGTGCGCGACTTCATCCGCGGCATCTGGTGGTTCTCGTTCGGCGAGTACAAGCTGGTGCCGGTCACGACGGCCGACATCGGCGGCGTCGTCGTTGCCCTTGAGGGGGATCTCGAGACCGACGGCGTCCGCATCGTCGGGTCGTTCCCGAACCCGGCCGCCTCGGAGGCGCGCATCCACTTCGAGGTCGCGACGACGACCGACGTGTCGCTGCGCCTCTTCGACGTGACCGGCCGCGAGGTGGCCACGCTCGCCGACGGCGTCTACGCGGCCGCCGCGCACGACGTCACGGCCGACCTCAGCGGCCTCTCGGCGGGCGTCTACGTCCTCCGCCTCGACGCGGGCGGCGAGGTCGCCACGGCCCGCCTCTCGATCGTCCGCTAGCGCGGATCGGCTCTCGCCCGCCGGCCGGTAACACGGCCGGCGGGTTCTTCCCCACTTCCTGAACCGCGAAGTCGCCTCGCTGAGGCGGCTCGACGACCACCGACCTGTGAACCGTCTTCTGCTCCTGCTCCTGGCCGTCGCCGTCGGCGCGTGCGACGCGGGGTTCGACGGCACGCTGTCGGAGAACCAGGCGCCCGACACCGAGCTGTCGGTCCGCTCGGCCGACCTCCGCGAGGACCTCGGCGACCGCCGCCTCGTGTCGACCGTCGAGGTGGCCTGGAGCGGGACCGACCCCGACGGCGTCGTGCTCGCCTACGACGTCCGCGCGTACGCCCTCGGCGGCGGCCTGCCCGAGCCGGGCCCCGAGGCGGGCTGGGCGCGCACGGCGCGGCGCGACTCGACGCTGCTGCTGCCGATCCCGCTGGGCCAGGCCGTGGCCGACGTGGCCGTCGAGGTGCGCGCGGTCGACGACGCCGGCGCGATCGACGCGACGCCGGCGCGGACGGTCTTCCCGATCCTCAACTCGCCGCCGGCGTTCCGCCTCGTCGAGGCCGAGGCGCCGGCCGACACGACGTGGCCGGTCGTCTCGTTCGCCTTCGCGGCGTCCGACCGCGACGGCGAGGCCAACCTCGCGGCCGTCGAGGTGGCCTTGAACGACACCACGGCCGGCTGGACGCGCCTGCCCGCCGAGGCCACCTTCCTCACGCTCGTCGCCGAGGACGCGCGCGCCACCGAGACCGGCGCGCGGCTGTTCGTCGGGCGCGGCTTCTCGAACACCGGCGTCACGCTGCCCGGCCTCCGCCTCGGGGCCGACAACGAGCTGTTCCTGCGGTCGGTCGACCAGGCCGGCGCGACGAGCCCGACGGTCACGTTCCCGGCGCGCGACGAGGACGGCGTGCCGCTGGGGGCGTTCTTCGTGCGCCGCGTGACGAGCGACGTGCTGCTCGTCAACGACTACCGCGCCGTCAACGACGAGGCGGTCCTCGACGTGGCCCGCGAGGCGCTGGCGCTCCACGGGACCGTCGCCTACGACGCGTGGGACCTCTCCGAGACGCCTCAGAGCGCGGCCGCGCCGGTCTTCTCCGAGGCGCTCCCGTCGACGCCCGACCCCACGCTGCGGCAGACGCTCGCGTTGTGGAACCGGATCTACTGGGTCTCGAATGCCGTCACCAACCGCGTGACGGGCAACAACCTGCCGCGCGCCGCCTCGGTGCTCGACGCCTTCTTCGACGGCGGCGGCCGGCTGCTGGTCCACACGCCGGTGACGCTGCCGCAGAACGCCGACGACGTGGCCGCCAACGCGGCCATCGACGTGCTGCCGCTGGGCGAGCTGATCGCGCTGCCGCCGGGCGTCCGCTTCCTCCGCGCCGAGGCGGGCACGGCCGTGACGTCGGGCGTGGAGGTGCCAGGCACGGGCCGGGCGCTCCCGCCGCTCCAGACGGCGCTCCGCCTCCAGGGCGCGCTGCCGTACGTCACCCGGCCCGACGACCTCGTGCTCTACACGATCCCGTTCACGGCCGTCCGCGGCCGCGACGACCAGTTCCCGTGGGAGGGGAGCGAGGTGATGGCCTCGATCCGCGCCGACCGCCGCGTGGCCCTGTTCGCGCTCCCGCTCCTCGCCGGCCCCAACCCCATCTTCGCGCCCGCCGACGGGGGGACCGACGGCGTCGCGGACGCCCTGGCCGTCCTCCTCGACGGGCTCGAGTTTCCCACCGGCGCCGGCCGCCTCGCCGCCCGCTAGCCATGCGACGTCTCTTTTCTGCCGCCTCGGGGATGGTCCGCCGTCGGGCCCGCACGGGCGCGCCACCGGCGCGCCCCTACAGGATGATGCGCGTCGTGGCTGGCGTACTGGGCCTTTGGATGGCGGCCGCGCCTGCCTCGGGACAGGGCGTGATCGCCGGGACCGTCACCGACGCCGAGACGGGCTTCACGATGCCCAGCGTCTCGATCCTCCTCATCGGCACCACGCGCGGCGTGGCGACCGACGTCGACGGCACCTTCCGGATCGACGGGCTCCGACCGGGCGACTACAGCGTCCGCGTCTCGTTTGTGGGCTATCAGACGGTCGAGTTCACAGGCATCACAGTTCGGAGCGGCGAGACGACGCCGCTCGATATCGAGCTCTCCGAGGCGGTCCTCGGCACCGACAACGAGGTGGTCGTGATCGGCGAGCGGCCGCTGATCGACGTCGAGCGCGCCGAGAGCGCCTACGTCGTCACCGAGGAGGAGATCGCCGCGCGGCCCGTGCGCGACGTGCAGGACGTGATCGCCAACCAGGCCGGCGTCACGCAGGACCCGACGGGCCTCTACATCCGCGGCGGCCGCGCCACCGAGACCGGCTTCCTGGTCGACGGCGTGAGCGCGAAGGACCCGCTCGCCGGCACCGGCTTCGGGCTCGACCTGGGCGCGAACGCCCTCCGCGAGGTGGAGGTGGTCACGACCGGCGCCGACGCGTCCGTGGGCGACGCCACCTCGGGGGTGGTCTCGATCCGCACGCGCGAGGGCTCGGACGAGCTGGAGGTGGCGCTCACGGTCCAGCGCGACAACCTCGGGTTCAACGACGACTGGTCGAGCACGTTCAACGAGGACAACATCGAGGCGTCGCTCTCCGGCCCGATCTGGCCGGGCCGGATCCGCTTCTTCGTCTCGGGGCAGGGCACAACCTCGGACGAGTTCACGCGCTTCCTCTCGACGCCCGACCAGGTCGAGTCGTCGCTCGTCGAGGCCGACGGCTGGGCGCCGCGCCTCTCGAACCGCTGGAGCGGGCTCGGCAAGCTCGTCGTCCTGCCCCGGCCGGGGATGAAGCTCGTCGGGTCGTACAAGCGGTCGCTCGCGATCAACCAGAACACGCGGATGCTCCAGGTGACCGGCAACGACGTCGTCGTGGCGCCGGGCTACCAGTACGCGTTCGCGCTCCAGCCCGACCAGGCCAACACCTACACGCAGGACGCCAACCTGAGCTACCTGCAGTGGACGCACGCCTTCAACAACCTGTCGCTCTACGAGGTGCAGGTGTCGCGGCTCTTCACGCGCCTCCGCTCCGACGCCAACGGCCGCGACTGGCGGCCTGACAACGTCGACTCGGAGCTGGACCCGTTCTCGATCCCCGACTTCCCGGGCTCCATCTTCGGCGACCCCACCTCGGTGCCGTCCGACACGGCGCTGTTCATCCTGCCGGGGCCGGGCTTCATCAACAACGGCGGCGTGGCGACCGAGTGGCACGACCACTTCGCCGAGCAGGTGACGGCCCGCGCCGAGTACACGCAGTTCACGCAGTCGGAGGCCTACGAGCTCAACGCGGGCGCCGAGTTCACGCTCAACGACTACCAGTGGATCGACATCGCGCGGCCGTGGGTGGGCGCCCCGATCCAGCTCCCCGACGGCACGTTCACGCAGTCGAACCGCCTCGGGCAGTCGTCCGACATCTGGCGCGTGCGGCCGCGGCGGGGGGCGCTCTACATGACGCACCGGTTCCGCTACAACGGCCTCATCGCCGGCCTCGGGGCGCGCTTCGAGACGTGGGCCGCCGGCTCGTACGTCGACGACCTCGTGGCCGACAGCGCGTTTACGATCCCGGCCACGCTCCGCGCGTCGTACACCGACAACACCGTCGGCGCGTTCGGGCTGCGGTGGAAGGCGCGCCTGCTGCCGAAGCTGAACGTCAGCTTTCCGATCCGCGAGAACCAGGTTTTGTTCTTCAGCTACGGCCACTCGATGCGGCTGCCGCACCCGACGTTCGTCTACGCCAACCTCGACCCGTTCTTCCAGGACCGCTCGTTCTTCTCCGACCTCGGCAACCCGGATCTCAACCCCGAGATCGACGTGGCCTACGAGCTCGGCGTGCGCAACCAGCTCACGGCCGACGACGCGCTCAACGTGACCGCGTTCTGGCGCGACAAGTTCGACTTCATCACCGTCGCCTCGGTCGAGATCGCCGACCCGACCGGCCGCGAGACGATCCGCGCACTCCGCGTCAACGGCGACTTTGCGCGCGTGCGCGGCCTCGAGGTGAGCTACATCAAGCGCATCGGCTCGTGGTTCCAGGGCCAGGTGAGCGCCAGCTACAGCCGCGCGACCGGCCTCTCGTCGACCAACAACGACGCGCTGCAGGACCTCATCCAGAACGGCAACATCGACAACACCTTCGAGACGCCGCTCGCCTGGGACCGCCCGCTCGACGCCAAGGCGTCGGTCACCGTCCGCTACGACGAGGACCAGCCGTGGCTGGGCGTGCCGGGCCTCAACCGCTTCCGCCTGTTCGTCCAGTCGACGTTCCGGAGCGGCCAGCGCTACACGCCGGTCGAGTTCGTGGGCAACGAGACCAACCCGTTCACGGGCGCGCGCGACTGGCGGCCGATCTACGAGCGCGTGCAGGACCCCGCGCTGCGCTTCTCCGAGACCGGCGCGCCGTGGTGGTGGTTCGACCTCCGCGCCGAGCGCCGCCTCGGGATCGCCGGCTCCGACCTCGTGCTCTCGCTCGAGGTGTCGAACCTGTTCGACCAGCTCAACAGCGTCATCGTGAACCCGGTCACGGGCCGCGCCTACCCCGAGGTGGACGAGACGACCGACTTCGTCGCGCTCCGCGGCAACCCCGACTACGACGTGCCGTCGTCGCTGCGCGACCCGCGCTACGAGGACCCCAACACGAGCGGCCTGCCGCCCACCAACCCGGCCCGCTTCCTCCGCCCCCGGCACGTCGTGTTCGGCCTGAGCTACCAGTTCTAGGGCGTGGGGCGTCGGCCGTGGGGGAGCCCCCACGTTCTACGTCCTACGCACCCCGCCCCCATGTCCCCACCGCTCTCCCGCCTCGGTGCCGCGTTGGCGCTCGCCGCGAGTCTTGCGGCCTCCGCCTCGGCGCAGGTCTTCCCGGCGTACGGCGAGGACCGCGCCGGCACGTCGGGCTTCCAGTTTCTCGAGGTGCCCGTCGACCCCCGAGGCGCGGCGCTCGGCGGGACGGCCGTGGCGACGGCGGCCGACGCCTCGGCGCTGTTCTGGAACCCGGCCCTCGCCGCCCGAGGCGGGCGCACGCAGGCGGCGATCGCGCACCTGGCTTACTTCGCCGACGTGTCGATGAACTACGCCGCGGCGAGCCACCGGGTCGGGCCGTTCACGGTCGGGGCGCACCTGCAGACGCTCGACTCGGGCGAGATGCGGGTGACGGATGAGTTCTCGGGGCCGGCCGGCACCGGCCAGACGTTCCGCTACCTCGGCGTGGTCGGCGGGGTCTCGGTGAGCCAGGCGCTGACCGACCTGTTCGCCTACGGCGTGACGGCCAAGGTCGCCCGCGAGTCGTCGGCCGACGTTGCCGCGACGGCCCCGATGCTCGACCTGGGCGTCCACTACCGCGTCGGCCGCACCGGCGCGGCGATCGGGGTGGCGATCCGCAACTTCGGCCTCAACGGCGCCGCCGACGGCGAGATCGAGCGCCAGACGGTCGGCGGCGAGACCGTGATCGAGAACGAGTTCGAGGACGTCGTTCCGCCGACGACCTTCCTCCTCGGGATGAGCTACGAGGCGTTCCGCCAGAGCGACGCCCACGCGCTGACCGTCTCGGGCCAGCTCACCAACCCCAACGACAACGCCGAGCAGTTCAACGTCGGCGCCGAGTACGCGTGGGCGGACCTGCTGATGCTGCGCACCGGCTACCGCTTCGGCGTCGAGGAGGCGTCGCTGCCGTCGTTCGGGTTCGGCGTCAACGTGCCCGGCCTGGGCGACCGCCAGATCCGCGCCGACTACGGCTTCGCCCAGCTCGACCGCCTCGGGGCCACCCACCGCATCGGCGTCAACGTGTCGTTCTGATGGCCCGCCGCCAGCGGGGAGGGGCCAGCCGCGCCCTGGCTTCTCGCCCGTCCACTCCGTCTCCCATGCTCCCTTCGCCTCTCCGTACGCCGACCGCTGGCCTCTGGCTCCTGGCCGCTGGCCTGCTCCTCTCCGGCTGCGACGGCCTCTTCGGCTCCAAGGACGACCCGACGACCGACGAGATCTTCCGCGAGGGCCAGACCGACCCGACGCTCGTCGACGACGTGGGCTACGTGCCGCTCAACCCCTTCTACACGCAGGGCGTCGGCGGGCCGCTCGACCGGCCGACCGACGTCTACGTCGGCTACGACGAGTTCATCTACGTCGCCGACGCGCGCGGCCTCCACGTGCTCGACCTCGCCGGCCGGCCGCAGTTCCTCCTCGACCAGATCGCCGGGCAGCCGCTCCGCGACATCACGGCCGTGACCCAGGACCGCCGCCTCGACGTCTACGTCGCCGCGCGGCGCGACACGACCGTCGCCGGCGCCGACTGCCCCTCGGGCGGCACCCCCGAGGCGTGCGACCTCGCGGTCGTCTACCGCATCCGCGGCCTCACGACGGGCGTCCCCGAGGTGGCCGACATCCTCTGGCACCCGTTCGACGACGGCAGCCGCCGCCTGACGCGCTTCGAGCTGCCCGACACCTACGTGGGCGGCACGAGCGACGAGGACGCCGTGTTCACCGGCGTCGCGCCGCTGGCCAACAACAGCGTCTACGTCACGCGGCGCGGGCCGGTCAACAACGAGGCGACGGGGCGGCCGAGCCAGACGTTCAGCCCGTTCAACGCCTTCCTGGCCTTCGGCCCCGAGGGCGAGTACATCCAGTACATCCGCGCCCTCACGCCCGACCGCCCGTCGCTCCTGAGCGCCTACTACCCGTCCGACGTGCTCACGTTCGTCGGGCCGCCGCAGCGGGCCTCGATCGGGCTCGACGAGAACTTCCTGGTCGCCCAGGCCCCGCCGCCGGGCGAGCCGGAGGCGACCTACGGCGTCGTCTCGGTGCTGGTCGTCGAGACGACCGACGGCATCGAGTACCGCGTCGACAGCCCCCGCCTCGGGGCGGCCGGCAACCCCGAGGCGGGCGACGGCGCGCTCTTCGAGGCGGACCAATTCCGCCAGCCCACGAGCCTCACCTTCGCGCCCGACCAGACGGGCTACCTGTTCGTGCTCGACGCCGGCACCGACAGCCTCTACGTGTTCAACCAGAACGGCATCGAGGGCGTGGCGCCGCCGCCGGGCGCCGGCTCGACGCGGCCCGTCCGCGTGTCGTTCGGCGGCGAGGGCGCCGGGCCGCTCCAGTTCGACGACCCGCAGGGCGTGGCCTACTACGAGGAGATCGTCTACGTGGCCGACACCGGCAACAACCGCATCAGCCGCTACCGCCTCAACACCGACTTCGAGTAGCCCGCCTCGGGACGAGGCGGAGACCGCCGACGGCCGACCGAAGACCGCCGCCTCGGGGCAGAGGCGCCACCTCGGGTGCGACCGCCGACGGCCGACCGCGGACCGCCTCGGGGTCTCGCGTGGCGCCGGCATCAACGATCTCCTCCCCCCAGCAGGGGGCAGTCCGGGGGGCGACGACTCGACCGCCGCGCTCGACTCCGCAGCGGGGCGGCTGGGCAGCCGTCTCGCGGCGGTGCCCTCCGAAGATCCTTCGGCTGCGCCGCTCCGCAACTCCGCTCCGGAAGGCAATGGAGAGATGGCGCACCCCGGACCGACGCGGCGTTACTCTCCGTCGTCCGTCGTCCGTCGTCCGTCGTCCGTCGTCCCGCCTCGTCCGTCCCATGCGCCTGCGCCTTCTGTTCGCCATCGTCCTCGGGCTCGCCGTCGTGGTCGGCGCGCAGCAGTTGACTGGGTGCGCCGAGGCGAAGCCTCTCGCCACCTCGGAGGCGCCGCAGCCGGTCGTCGTCCTGATCTCGATCGACGGCTTCCGCTACGACTACCTCGACCGCGACGACGCCGACACGCCCACGCTCGACCGCCTCGCCCGGGAGGGTGTCCGCGCCGACCTCGTGCCGGTCTACCCCACCAAGACGTTCCCCAACCACTACTCGCTCGTCACCGGGCTCCACCCCGAGGCGCACGGGATCGTGAACAACACGATGCGCGACCCCGAGCGCCTCATCGACGGCAAGCCCGCCCGGTTCTCGCTCGCCAACCGCGAGGCGGTACGCGACGGCGCGTGGTGGGGCGGCGAGCCGATCTGGGCGACCGCCCAGCGCCAGGGGCAGGCGACGGCCGTCCTGTTCTGGCCCGGCTCCGAGGCGCCCATCGGGGGCGTCCTGCCGACGCACGGGCTGCCCTACAACGGCGACATGCCCTACGCCGACCGCGTCGACTGGGTGCTGGAGCACCTCGGGGGCGAGGACCGGCCCACGTTCGCGACCCTCTACTTCGAGGGCGTCGACACGGCCGGCCACCGCCACGGGCCGGACGCGCCCGAGACGGCCGACGCCATCGAGGCGGTCGACGTCGCCCTCGGCCGCCTCGTGGACGGCCTCGCCGAGCAGGGGCGCCTCGCGACCACCGACCTCGTCGTCGTGAGCGACCACGGCATGGCCGCCGTCGCGCCCGAGCGCCGCGTGTACATCGACGACGCCATCGACATCGAGGCGGTCGACGAGGTGATGTGGGGCGAGACGGCCGGCGTCTGGCCCGGCGCGGCCGACGCCGACTCGCTGGTCGCCCGGATCGACGCCCTCCCGCACGTGCGGGCGTTCCGGCGCGAGGACACGCCGCCGCGCCTCCGCTACCGCGACCACCCGCGCATCCCGCCCGTCGTCGTGATCCCCGACGTGGGGTGGACGGTCACGTCGCGGGCCTTCGCCGCGCGCGCCCCCGACCGGCCGAGCGGCGGCGCGCACGGCTACGACAACCGCCCGCGCTCGATGCACGGCGCGTTCGTCGCCTCGGGGCCGCGCGTGCGGGTGGGCGAGGCCCTCGGGCCGTTCTCGGTGGTCGACGTCTACGGGATCCTCGCCGAGGCGCTCGGCATCGAGGCGGCGCCGAACGACGGCGACCCGTACGTGGCCGAGCGTGTCCTGCGGTAGCCGCCTCGGGGGCGGAGGGGAGCTTTCTCCGAGGCGGCGCGTCCGTTGGCGGATGCGACAGGCCCTCCCGGCTCCCGGCCCCACGCGATGAAATTCGTCGGCGTCCAGCTCTCCTACTTCTTCAGCGACACCCAGGTGCGCCGCAACGTGCGGTCGCTGATGAAGTACGTGGCGTTCGTGGCCGCCGTCGTGGTGGCGTTCGCCATCGCGTTCCACTTCGTGATGCTCTACGAGGGCCGGCAGCACTCGTGGGTGACCGGCTTCTACTGGACGCTGACGGTCATGAGCACGCTCGGCTTCGGCGACATCACGTTCGAGAGCGACCTCGGGCGGATGTTCAGCATCCTCGTGCTGGTCTCGGGGATCGTGCTGCTGCTGATCGTGCTGCCGTTCGCGTTCATCCGCTTCTTCTACGCGCCCTGGCTCGAGTCCCAGGTGCGGATGCGGGCGCCGCGGGCCGTGCCTCCGACGATGGACGGCCACGTCGTCATCTGCGCCTACGACTCGATCGCGCCCGGCCTCGTCCGCCGGCTGACGCAGGACGGCATCCCCTACGTCGTCCTCGAGGAGGACCCCGAGGTGGCGGCCGCGCGCTACATCGACGGGCTCTCGGTGGTCACGGGCGACCTCGACAGCGCGGAGACCTACGAGGCTCTCGCCCTCGACCGCGCCCGCCTCGTGTTTGCCAACCGCGAGGACACCGTCAACACGAGCATCATCCTGACCGTCCGCGAGGTGGCGCCGGACGAGCCGGTCGTGGCGATTGCGGGTGCGCAGGCGGCCATCGACGTGCTCGAGCTGAGCGGCGCCACGAGCGTGCTCCCCCTCAAGCAGTGGCTCGGCGAGCAGCTCGCCAACCGCGTCAACGCGCTGCGGGCGATGTCGCACCCGATCGGGCACTACGAGGACCTCGTCGTGGCCGAGCTGCCCGTCCACAAAACGCCGCTCGCCAACAAGACCGTCCGCGAGACCCGGCTGCGCGAGACGACGGGCGTGAGCATCGTCGGCGTGTGGGAGCGCGGGCGCTTCGGCCCGGTCCGCCCCGACACGCTCATCTCCGACATGGGCGTGCTGGTGGTGATCGGCTCCGAGGCGCAGCTCGCGGCCCTCGACGACCTGCTGATGATCTATAGCACCAACCCCAACCCCGTCGTGGTGATCGGCGGCGGGCGCGTGGGTGCGGCGGCCGTGCGCTCGCTGCGGCGGCGCGACGTGCCGGTGAACCTCATCGAGCGCGAGGCCGAGCTGTGCGCCCGCGTCGCGAGCGACTGCGACCGGGTCGTCGTCGGCGACGCGGCCGACTACGACCGGCTCTGCGAGGCCGGTATCCTGGAGGCCCCCTCGGTGGTGCTGACAACCAACGACGACGCGATGAACGTCTACCTCGCCTCGTACTGCCGCAAGCTCAACCCCGACCTCCACATCGTCAGCCGCATCACGAACGACCGGGCGCTGGGCGCCATCCAGCGCGCCGGCGCCGACTTCGTGCTCAGCTACGCGACCCTCGGCACGCAGGCCGTCCTGGCGACGCTCAAGGGCAACGAACTGGTCGTGCTGGGCGAAGAGGTGGACCTGTTCTCGGTCCCGACGCCCCGCTCGCTCCGGGGCAAGACGCTCGCCGAGACCGGCATCGGCGCCAAGACGGGGATGTCAGTCATCGCCGTGACGTGCAACGGCGAGGCCACGACCGACCTCTCGGCCGAGACCGTGCTCCCGCACGGCGCGGAGATCGTGATGGTGGGCGACGAGACACAGCGGGCCGAGTTCACCGAGGTGTTCGGAGCCGCCTGACGCCGCCTCGGGGGCGTGCCCGCCTCGGGGATCTGGCCGCCTCGGGGCGCACACCGAGGCGGCACCTCCCTACCGACGGACGGTGACGGTCTGGGCTTCCCGCTGGTCCCCCGTCCGCACCGCGACGTGGTACGTGCCACTCGCCAGCTCCGCCACATCGAGGCGGAGCCGATGCACGCCGCCGCCTCGGGGGCCGGCGTCGAGCACCGCCACCTGCCGGCCGAGGGCGTCGAGCAGCACGGCCTCGACGTGTGCCGCCTCGGGGAGGGTGTACCGCACGGTAGCCCCGAGGCGGAGCGGGTTCGGCCACACGTCGAGGCGGAGGCCGCTGTCGGACGGCGCCGCCTCGGCGTCGACGGGGGAGCCGTCGACGATGGCGCGGATGCGACGCTTCAGCTCCAGGTAGGTCCCCATGACCTCGGGAAGCCGGTCCTGGACGAGCAGGATCCCCCCGAGGCGGCGCTCGGTGTCGATCCAGGGGCTGACCCCGAACGCGCCCTGGCTGCTGGCCTCCAGGAGCGCCCCGTCGCTCCCCACGCGCTCGCGCCACACGCCGAGGCCGTAGCGGATCTCGTCGGGCAGGTCGGGGTAGCGACCGGCGTACGCGTCGTAGGGCGACCCGACGACCTCGGCCTCTCGGGTCTGGTCGGCCAGCAGGGCCGCAACTGACTCGGGAGAGAGCACGCGCTGGCCGGCGTAGGTGCCGCCGTCCAGGAGCATCTGGAGGAACGCGCCGTAGTCGTCGACGGTGGTCACCATGCCGCCCGCGATGCGGGGGTTCGCAGTGCGCGTGTAGCCGGTAGCTGTCATGCCCAGTGGCCCGGCGATCCGGTCGGCGAACAGGGTCGTCCAGGACTGCCCGGACGCGATCTCGGCCACCCGCCCCGCGACCTGCATCGAGTTGCCGCCGTAGTCGAACGCGGCGCCCGGCGCGGCGTCGAGGGGCAACGCGAGGACCGCCTCGGCGCAGGCGGCGAGCGTCGTCGAGCCGTCGGAGAGGCACGGGGCGGCGAAGATGCCCGATCCGCCAGGGATCCCCGAGGTGTGCGAGAAGAGCTGGCGGACGGTGATCCCGCGTTTCTCGCCCTCCAGCGTGGGGAAGAACTGCGCGAGCGAGTCGTCGAGCGTGAGCGTGCCGTCGGAGACGAGCGAGGCGAGGACGGCGCCCGAGAGCCACTTGGCCGCCGAGGCGGTGAGGGTGACCGTCTCCGGGGTGAACGAGCCGTAGCCGGCCCGGTGGAGGACCTCGCCGTCCTGCATCACCAGGAGCGCCGCACCGCCGCCAATGACGTCGAGCGAGTCGGCGATCAGCGCGTCGACCGTGCCGAAGTCGAGCGCCGGCTGGGCCGCGCAGGGGACCCCGAGGAGGACGGCGGCGAAGACGAGCGGGCGCATGATAGAGCAGGGAAGGGGATAGGGTATCGCCGCCTCGGGGCGTGATCTCCAACGGATGCGTCTCCGATGTGTCCCGATTCCGTCCCCGAGGCGGAGCGGGGAGGCGGCCGCCCCGGGGCGGGATGGCAACCGAGGAGGAACTGTGGGTCTTCGAGCAGCACCTCTCGCCGGCGCGGTGGGAGATGACGGCGAGGGGGTGCTCCGGCTGACCGCCTCGTTGTGAGGCGCCGCCTCGGGGCGCGCGTTCTGCGGACGCTGTCTGCATTCGCCACGAGTCATCGGGAGACATGGTGGGTGGAACGTGTCGGGGCACAGGCCGCTATCGATCCATCAAGTAGCTTTCCACTCTGTACCGTGCGGACGATGTCCGCTTCTGCCCGTCCGCACGATTCCTGGTTCTACCGCACGATGCCGTGGCTGGCTACACGAATCTCAATGACGCCGAGTTCGACCGCCAGTTGACACTGCGCGAAGCATATCGCGTCATGGCTCAATACGTCTCGGACCACTTTGAGCGAGGCGAGTTGACGACCGGCGACCTTCTGGCCCATCTGTCGCTTCTTGAAAGCGGCGGCAGCTTCGATCCGGCTACTCTCGATGACTTTCTGAACGCGGCAAAGAAAGTGCTGGATGAGGGCCAGAGAGGCGCTATTACCGTGCGGTAGAACCAGCCGCTGCAGGCGGACCGAGGGCGCCAGCGTTCTCGCACTGTTAGAGCGTCGCCGCTTCTCACGCTCCGATCTAACTTCGTGCTCTCTGCCCTCGGCCGCTGAGCGGCCATTGCTCTGCTGAGAAGCTCACCATAGGCGTCATCCTGAGCTCTGCGAAGGATCTCAACGGTGAGGTCCCGGCCTTCGCGACCGGCCGCGACAGGCTGCAAGGTCGGCGTTGAGATCCTTCGCGTTCGCTCAGGATGACAAGGCGAGGAGCTTTTCAACAGAGCAAGCGGCCATCCGTTACACGGCCTCTGAAAGTCCTCCCGTGACTCCTGACGACAAGGCCTTTGCCGAAGCGGTGATCGGCCGCCTCTGCGTCGGCGCCCAGATCGACGGCGTCCGCTTCGGCCCGGTCCTCCAACTCCTTATCACCGACCACGCCAGCGGGAAGCCGCCGCTACCAGGTCAGGTGTACCTCAACCTCGGTTCGACGTGGCAGTTGTTCTCGTCCCGCCCATCCTCGTTCCCCGAAGGCGAGGACGCTCTGCCAGACTACGAGGACGAAGAGGCGCTTCGCATCCTCTGCGACTTGCGTGAGGCAGAGGTTGTGGATGTGGCACTGGCGGACGACGCGCCCGATCTGATCTTGACGTTAGCCGACGGCCGTGTGTTCTTTCTCAACGGGCGACACGAGCAGTACGAGACGTGGCAACTCGGCCTCGCTTACGGGCGCCCGGACGAGACTTGGTTGGTCGTGGCGTGCCCCGGAAACGGGGTTGCGGTTTGGGCGCCAAACAGCTTCACCTCTGTGCCCGGGCAGTAGAACCGCCGCTGCAGACCAACCTCGGTCTTGCGAGACCTCCGGCGGCCTGGATCCTCCCGAGGCGGACCCCGCTTGCAGACGTCCCGCCTTGGGGCCGAGCAAGAGCC
The DNA here is from genome assembly GCA_039024395.1 of Bacteroidota bacterium. Lineage (GTDB taxonomy): Bacteria > Bacteroidota > Rhodothermia > Rhodothermales > Rubricoccaceae > Rubrivirga. The sequence continues at coordinate 23,798 of JBCCQJ010000026.1, forward strand.
GGCCCGTCCCCGAGGCGTTCAGATCCGGAGGTGTACCTGAACGCCGAGGTCCCCTTCGACCCGGTTCGGGCTCGCCTCCGTGGCGTCGCCCCGGGACGTCATAGCTTGACCGCATGAAGCAGCAGCGCATCTACACCGACACGTCTGTCATCGGCGGGTGCTTCGACGCCGAGTTCGCGGAGTGGTCGGTGGGGCTCATGAAAGACTTCCGGCTCGGTCACTTTGCCCCCGTCCTCTCCGTGGTCGTGGCCGCTGAGATCGCTCCGGCCCCCGAACCTGTGCGAGACCAGTACGCGGAATTGGTCCGCCTCGGGGCCGAGATGCTCGATCTGGACGATGACGTCCGGTCCCTGGCGGCGGCGTACGAACGCCGCGAGATCCTACCGCCGAAGTTTTCCAACGACGCCCTCCACATCGCGCTCGCAACGGTCGGCGGTGTCGATGTCCTGGTGAGTTGGAACTTCCGCCACATCGTGCGCTTCGACAAAATCCGGCTCTTCAATGCCGTCAACATCGAGCAGGGCTACAAGCCCATTCAGATTGGGGCTGGCCTAGCTAAGCGTCCAGCGGCGGAGGGTTCTCAGTTGCTCCGACGGCGGCCCGTAGTTGAACCGCCACTCGCATTCCTTCAGAAACAGCTCGAAATGATGCTTCGGGACGCA
>JBCCQJ010000027.1:0-24388 GCA_039024395.1 Bacteroidota bacterium
CGACATCGGGTTCCTGATGGAGAACCTGATGCTGGTGCTGGGCGCGCTCGCCGTGGTGGTGCTGCTGAAGCTGGCGACGACGTTCGTGGCGATCCGCGCCGTGGGCCGCTCGACGCCCGTCGCCGCCGCCTCGGCGCTGATGCTGGCGCAGGTGGGCGAGTTCTCGTTCGTGCTCGAGCGCGCCGGCCGCGAGGTGGGGCTGGCGCCGCTGGGGATGGAAGACGTCGGCGCGCCGCTCTTCATCGCGGCGACGGTCGTGTCGATGGCGCTCACGCCGGTGGCGGCGCCCTACGCCGGACGCCTCGCGTCCAAGCTCCGCGACCGGTCCGAGGCGCAGGCGCTGGCCGACGCCCCCGAGGCGGACCCCGAGCACTTCGCCGACCTCGAGAACCACACCATCATCGCCGGCTACGGCGACGGCGCGCGCAAGCTCTCGGCCGTCCTCGACGGCTCGGGCGTGCCGTTCGTGATCGCGACGCTCTCGCCCGACGGCGCCCGCGAGGCGGAGGGCCACGGGCTCCGCGTGCTCCGCGGCGACTACGCGAAGCAGCACATCCTCGAGGCGGCCGGCCTCCAGCGGGCCAAGCTGCTGGTCGTCCCCGACGACACCCCGCAGATGGCGCACCGCGTGGTGAGCGTCGCGCGCGCGCTCTCGCCGACCACGCGCATCGTGGCCTGCGTGCCGACGGCCCACGACGCCGAGGAGATCGTCGAGGCGGGCGCCGACCGCGCCATCGCCGAGCAGCTCGAGGCGGTGATCGGCCTCTTCGACGACGTGCTGCGCCACTACCGGGTCGAGCCCGACGAGATCCTCCGCCACGAGGAGGCCCTGCGGCGCGGCAACTACGAGGCCCTCGAGTCGGAGGCGATGGGCACGCCGGCCGTCGAGTGCGAGCTGGACGACGACTGCTTCTCGACGCGCAGCGTCACGATCCGCGAGGGCACGCACGCCGCCGGCCAGACCCTCGCGGAGCTTCGGCTTGACGAGCGGCAGCTCCACGTCGTCGAGATCGTCCGCGACGGCGAGGCGCACGCCGAGCCGGCCGACGACGCCCGCCTCGAGGTCGGCGACGCGGTCGTGATCGGCGGCACGACGGCGGCGTTCATCGAGGCGGGCGACCTGTTCCGGGCCTCCGATGCCGGCACGCCGGAGGCGCCCGAAGTCCCCGACGCAAGCCCGCAGCCGGCGGGGTAGGCCTGAAGGCAGGTGCGTGGTTCGTAGGGCGTGGGGCGAAGGCCCCGGCCACGGCACATCGCATCGCATAGGCCCCCACGTCCAACGGACTACGTCCCAGACGGGGACCGGCGACCGTCTTGCCGCCTCGGGGCACGGGACCCCAAGCGGATCCGTGTGGCGCCTGCTGGGTCTGACACACGGCGATGGCACGTCCTCTCTCCCCCCTGCTTCCGTCGACGCGGCAGCGTCTCGACGCCCTGTTCGCAGGGGCCGACGCCGAGGCGGCGGAGCGGCTGCTGACCCACGAGTGCGGCTACAACCTGCCTCTCGTGGGCGACTGGGCGCCCGAGGAGATCGCCCGCCTGCGCCTGTCCGCTCTCAAGGTGAGCGGCGGCGACCTGGACCGGCTCCGCGAGGCGGTCGCGCTGGCCAAGGTGGACTGGCGCGACCTGCTCATGTGGGCCGGGTTCGGCCACGACGCCTCAGCACATGAGCGGTGGATGCCGCGAGGAGACACCAAAGCAGAGGACCCAGCCCCGGGCCGCGACGACGAGGAGGCCGCCTTGGGGTGACAGCGACCGCCTCGGGGTGGTCAGGCGTCGAGCGGGCTCACGACGTCCCGCACGCCACGGTTGAGGACGTGCTTATAGATCTCGGTCGTCTTGACGTCGCGGTGGCCGAGAAGCTCCTGGACGGTCCGGATGTCGGCCCCGCGCTCCAGCAGGTGCGTCGCAACGCTGTGCCGGAAGGCGTGGGGTGTCACCCGGCGGACAACGCCCGCGGCCTCGCCGGCCTGCCGGACCCGGCGCTGGACGCCGCTGGGGCTCCGGTGGTGTAAAAGGACTCGGCCCGTTCGGGGGTCACGCGATGGCCGCGCGGCGGGGAACACGTAGCGCCATCGCCACTCGGTCGCCGCCTCGGGGTATTTCCGCGCGAGGGCTCCAGGGAGGCTCACGGCGCCCTGGCCCTCGGCCCACTCCTGCTCGTAGCGCCCGCTCGACCCCGAGGTGGAGGCTGAGGGACTCCGCGACCGATGACGGGAGCACGGTCACCCGATCCTTCCCGCCCTTTCCCTCTCGGACCACGATCTGCTCACGCTCGGCGTCGAGATCCTGCACCCGTCTTCCCCAAGCCCACCGCGCCACCTAACCCCGCCGCTACACGCTGACACCACCGATGGTGCTGCAGGTGAGCGGCCGCTTTACTCTGCAGCCCTGTTACGCGGAGCCCGCTCCCAGCGGCCCGTCTTTCAATCGACCTCAGCTCGCACCCATGCCTCGATCCAGACCTCCCCGCGCACGATCCGGAGCGAGCGGGGCCCTCCTCCTCCTCGTGCTCCTCCTCGGCCCCGTGCCCGCATGGGGGCAGGTCGAGGTCGAGGCCGACCCCATCGCCTACGCCCTCAGCGGGTACTCCGGCCACGTCGGGTACGTCGCCGGTCGCGCTCGGGCCAGCGTCGGCGTGTTCGCAGCCGACGCCCCCGAGTTCTTCCACGGGAACGAGGGGTGGCCCTACGGACCCGTGGGGCGACCGTGAAGGCAGACTACCTCCTGACGGGAGACGGCGGCCCATTCGTCGGGGTCGACCTCGGGTACCAGCGGGAGCGGTACACGCTGGAGGCGACGGGGGCGAAGGAGGAGCGGACGCTCCTGGGAATCGGGGGCCGGGCGGGGTACCGGTACTTCCTCGCGGAGACGGGGGCATACGTGGCCCCGTGGGTGAGCGTGAGCTACCGTCCGAGCGCGGGCGACGTAGGATCCGGGGGTGAGACGTTCGAGCAAGCGCCGGTCCAGGTGTTCCCGACGGTCCACGTGGGCTACCGGTTCTGAGGGGGCCGGCGCCGGGTCTGCAGAACCCGCGGCTGCAGGCCCTCCGAGGCGGCGGCTCGCGCGAGCGCCCCGCCCGGCTTCGGTGCCCCCGCCTCGGGGCCGCGCGCGTCCCACCCCGAGGTGGCCGCCGGGGACGCCCGTTGTCGTCCCGCCTCGGTGCCAGACCGGGGGCGCGTGCCGGTCGTCGGTCGCCCGTCGCGGCCGCGCGCTCTGGACCCCGCCTCCGCAGGCGGACCGACGGCAGCGGTCGCCCGCCCCGAGGCGGCGCAGGCAGACGGGCATACTCCGGCGCACCCACGGCGGCCGCTGACCAGCCATTTGTTCTACAGCCCTCCCTCTTCGCTCAGAGAGTCAGGGTCGCGGCTGTCGGAGAAACGACGGAACCATCTATACGTCATCACGTATACATGTCCCACACACCCGACATGGCGCGCAAGCTCAAGAATCTCGAATGGTGGGGGGACGCCTACGACGTCCTCACCTCCCTACCGGACGAGGTCCAACGTGACATCGGCTACGCCCTCCACCTCGCTCAGTCGGGCGAGAAAGCCGGGAGCGCCAAGCCCGCTACCTACGTCGGGAAAGGGGTCTACGCCATTGCCACCGATCACGACCGCGAGACCTACCGCACGTTCTACGTCGCCCGCTTCTCCGAGGCCGTCTACTGCTTCTACGTCGTCCACAAGAAGGCGTCGAGCGGAATTGACCTCCCGAAGCGTCGGAAGGACCAAGCGGCCCGGCTCTACCGAGAGGTCGTCGAATGGCGGTCTGCATCCGGTCTCCGCTGACGGCTCGGCCCTCCATCCTCTCACCGTTCATTATCGCCATGCCCGGCCCGACCCGAACCACTCACGGCAGCGTGTTTACTGCGCTTTGCGACGATCCCGACGAGGCGGCTCTCATGGCCTTCAAGGCCCGGCTTCTCCATGCACTCGAACGCTATGTCGCCGAGTTCGACACACAGTCCGAGGCCGCCGAGGCCCTCGGCATAAGCCAGCCCCGTATCTCCGAGATCGCCAACGGTCGCCTCTCGAAGTTCTCGACGGACCTGCTCATCAAATATTGCAGCCGCGCCGGGCTGCGCATCCCCGACTTCGATCTCGTTCCGGCGGGTAACTGACTGGCGCTTTTCCTACCGGGCTGTAGAACTGCTGCTGTAGCCGCGCGCGGCCGGTCTCCGAGGCGGCGGCTCGCGCGAGCGCCCCGCCCGGCTCCGGTGCCCCCGCCTCGGGGTCGCGCGCGTCCCACCCCGAGGCGGCCGCCGGGGACGCCCGTTGTCGTCCCGCCTCGGTGCCAGACCCGGGGCGCGTGCCAGTCGTCGGTGCCTCGTCCCGGTCGCGCGCTCTGGAGCCTGCCGTCGCAGGCGGACCGACGGCGGCGGTCGCCCGCCCCGAGGCGGTGTCATCGCCGGGGATCCTCTGGCGTCCCCGAGGCGGTCACGCCCAGAGCTGCGCCACGCCGGTGATGTTGTCGCCGCCGAAGCCCGCCGCCTGCGCCCGCGCAAACACCGCCCGCACCGCCTCGGTGGTCGGAGCCGCGACGCCGTTCGAGGTCGCCAGGTCGACGGCGTAGCGGAGGTCCTTCTCGACCAGGTCGACCGGGAACAGCGGGCCGAACCGGCGCCCCACGATGGCGCCCATCGCGCCGGCCGCGGCCGGGCTCGCGACGGGCGTCGCCCCGATCACCGAGGCGGCCGCCTCGGGGTCGACGCCGGACGCCTGGAGCATCGCCAGCAGCTCCGCGACCGCCGCCACCTGCGTCGCGAAGAGCGCGTTGACGGCCAGCTTGACCGCTGCCCCCTGCCCCGTCGGGCCGACGTGGTGGACCGCCCCGCCGAGCACGTCGAAGAGCGGACGCACCCGCTCGACCGCCTGGGCGTCGCCCCCGACGAGGTAGACGAGCGCGCCCGCCTCGGCCTGCGGACGTGACCCGGCAACGGGCGCGTCGAGGAAGACGGCCCCCGCCTCGGTGACCGCCTCGGCCAGCTCGGCCACAGCCGCCGGCGTGAGCGTGCTCGACTCGACGGCGACCGCGCCCGGTCCGAGCCCGAAGACGGCGCCCTCGGGGCCGGTCCAGACGGCGCGTGCGGCGGCGTCGTCGGTGACCATCGAGATCACGACCTCCGCCCCCGAGGCGGCGTCACGCGGCGAGGCCCCGAGGCGGGCGCCGGCGTCGACGAGCGGCGCGGCGCGCTCGGGCGTGCGGTTCCAGACGTTGACGGCGTGGCCGGCGGCGAGCAGGCGGGCGGCCATGCGGGCGCCCATCGCGCCGAGGCCCAGGATCGAGACGGTCATCGGGTCGGGAGGTGGTGTGCTCGCAACCTCCGCCTCGGGGCGAGGGCCGCGCCCCAACCTTTGTTCAGATCGCGACGGCCGTCTCGCGGCGGATGCGCGAGAGGTGCACGTCGGTCACGCCGAGGTAGCTCGCGAGGTGGTACAGCGGCACGCGCTGCACGAGGTCGGGCCGGGCCTCGACGAGGGCGAGGTAGCGCTCGGTGGCGCTCTGCGTGAGCAGGCTGCGCGTCCGCTTCGCCTTGCGCGTCAGCAGGTACTCGGCGAGGCGCCGGCCGAAGCGCTCGACGGACGGCTCGGCCTCCATCAGCGCGTCCAGGTCCGCGATGCGGGCCGCGAGGAGGGTCGTCGGCTCGAGCGCCTCGACGCCGTAGAGGATCGGGACCCCGAGGCGGGCCGCGGCCAGCGCCGCCGCGAACTCATCCTCGACCACGAACGCCTTGTTGGACTCGCGGCCGTCGTCGGCCGGGTAGTAGAACCGGAGCAGCCCCGAGGCCACGAACAGGATCTCGTGGCGGTCGTCGCCCGGCAGCGCGACCGGCGTGCGCGCCTCGACCTCGCGCGGCACGAACAGGCCGGCGAGCGCCCCGAGGCGGTCAGCGTCGAGCGGCGCCCAGCGGCGGACCGCCTCGGTGAGGGCGAGCGTAGGGTCGGGCATGGAGGTGCGGAGGTGCGGAGGTGCGGAGGTGCGGAGGTGCGGAAAGCTGGCGCCGCCTCGGGGCCGGTGCAAGCCTGATCTGGCGGATCGCCTCGGGTCGGAGCGACTCGCCTTGGTAAACGGGGGGCGTAGTGCAATGCGCCCGTACGGGCAGCGCCCTGAGCGGACCGAGCGCCGTCCACCGGCCGTCTCTGCCCGTGGTTTCCGCACGGGTTTTCGTCCCCGAGGCGGACAGAAGGGACCACGGGCCACGGACGACAGGCCACCGACGATCCCGATTCACTGACGCACTGCCCACCGACGCACTGGTCACGCGCTCCCGCCCAGCCAATCGGTCGCGGCGGCGCGCGCCTCGTAGTCGTTTCCAGCGAGCACGCCGGCCACCACCCGCAGCCGCTCGCGGACCGCCTCGATGTCGGACGTCGAGACGAGCTGCTGCTCGGCCGACGCGACGAGCCCTTCGGCCTCGCGGCGGAGCACCGCGCGCGCCTCGGCGCCGGCCGTTCGGCCCGCCACGTCGCCGAGCACCTTGAGCGCGTGGAGGGCCGCGTTGCGGTCGGCGGCGACGTAGGGCCGGAGCTGCCCGAAGGCGCCCTCGACCAGCTCGGCGTAGGTCGTCGCGTTCGCCACGAGGCGGAGGTCGCCGTCGGCGTCGTAGCGGGCCTCGCTGGGGAAGTCGCGCCCCTCGGCCGTCTTGAGCGCCGCCCCGAGCCAGTCGAGGCAGCTCTGCGCCGTGAACGGGTCGTTGACGCCCGGCGAGAGGGCACGGGCCGCGATCTCGACCAGCTCGTTGACAAGAAACCGGACGTCCTGGAGCGGCGTCCGCCGGCGCCCGTAGGCGAAGGCGCCCCGGATGGTCGACGCCGCGTCCTCGTCGAGGCGGCGCGGCACCCAGGCCAGAACCACCGTGTCGCCCTCGGTGACGAAGTCGCCAGGCCGCGCCCGCAGGCGCAGCACGAGGCCGTGCGCAGAGGCCACCTCGAACAGTCCGTCCGCGTCGATGCCCTGCACGTAGCCGGTGGCGTGCGCCTCGATGGGCGTCGCCTCCTCGACGAACCCGCCGGGTAGCGCGACCTCCCCCGAGGCGCGCGCCCCCCCCTCCCCCATCCGCCCCGGGAACGCCGTCTGCACCTTCGCCTTCAGCTCCCGCCCGATCCCCGCGATGACGTTCGAGACGTGGATCGACTCGGGGACGTGGTGGATGAAGTAGATCAGGACCGCGATCGACGCGAGCGCCAGGCCGAGGGCGACCAGGATGGAGAGGTGCGGCACGAACGAGGCGGCCGCCTCGGCCAGCTCGCCGGTGCCGCTCTCGTCGCCGGCCCGGATCGTCCGCAGCACGAGCAGGCCGTACAGGAACGTGGCGATGAAGGTGCCGAGCGTGACCTGGTTGCCCCGGTCCCGCATGAAGTTGGACAGCAGGCGCGGGCCGTACTGGCCGCTCGCGTAGACCACGCTCGCGATCGTGACCGAGAACGTCACGCCGGCCACGCCGATCATCGAGCCGGCCACGGTCGAGAGGAGCGTCCGCGCCCCGTCGGGCTTGTTCGCGTAGAACCACGAGGCCTCCAGCGCCCACTCCGGCCCCACGCGCTCGTCGACGACCGGCAGCACGAACGCCAGGACGAGCGCGCCGAGCGTCATCAAGCTCGGCACGAACCAGTAGGAGGACTGCAACGAGTCCCAGAACTCGAGAAATCGGGCGCGCATCGAGGCAGGGGAAGGGATCGTTGTAATCCCGCGCCGGGCGCCCCAAGATCCCCGAGGCGGCCTACCTCGGGGGGGTCCCCCAAAAGCGCCCTTCGGGCCGCCTGGAGGAGCGGAAGGCGCGCTTCGCGCGGAAGAATGGAAGAATGGCCGCTATCGGGCTGGTGGAGCGAGGTGGCATCCGCACACCCACCTGCGGTCTGCTCCGGAGCGATCCGCAGGGGCATGGTTCGTGGGACGGAGGCCCTGGCACACCGCATCGCACAGGCCCCCTCGTCCAACGCCCTACGTCCAACGCCCCTCAGAATCGGGAGGTCGCCGCCGATCAAACGAGCCCAATTCTAGCCTTCTCGAGCCGTCTGCGCGAGGCGGACGTCGCTCGGCACGCCGGGCGAGACGAACGGGTTGTCGGCGACGAAGAAGCGGTACGGCCAGTCGACGCCGCGCGAGAGCCCGATCCGGCTGCTCGTGGCGACGGCCGCCTCGGGGACCGGCGCGCCGGCCTCGAAGCACAGCGGCGGCGCGGTGAGGTCGGCCCCGTGGAACCGGCTGCGGGTCGCCTCGGGGGACTCGGCAATGCCGAGGGCCTGCGTCAGCTTGCCCGGCCCGTTCGCGAGGTCGCGGCGCCGCCGCACCGAGGCGGGCCGGCGCGCGGCCATCGCCGCCTCGCCCTCGACCGGCTCCAAGGCGCGGATCAGGACGGCCCCCGCCACACCCTCAGGCTCGGTGACGACGTTGAGGAGCCAGTTCGTGTAGTAGATCTTGTAGACGTAGGCCGTGCCCGGCGGCCCGAACAGGCCGGCCGCGCGGCCCTCGGGGAGGACGCGGCCGTCGGGACCGAACGCGGCCTTCCAGCCGTGCAGGGCGGGGTCGTCGGCGAGGTAGGCCTCGGTCTCGACGACGCGCCCGGCGAGGCGGCCGGCCTCGGGGTCGTCGTGGACGAGGACGGCCCCGAGGAGGTCGCGGGCGACGGCGAGGGTGGGGCGGGCGAAGAACGCGGCCCCGAGGCGGGAGTGTTGTTTTTTTAGCATACGTCGTGTAACCTCTCTCGGTCCTCGTCGTTACCGGATCACTCGTCCCCCCGGCGTCCCGTTCCTCTCCCCCTGTCGTCATGCTGTCTCGCCGCCGCTTTCAGAGCCTCGCCCTCACGGTCCTCGGGCTCCTCCTGATCGCCTTCGGGGCCTCGCGCCTTCCGGCCGCCGCCACCCTCTTCGGTCACGAGCGCGAGCACCGCGTCGTGGTCCACCAGGAGCGAGCCCCGACGGTCCAGGTCCGGTCGACGACCGGGCGCGACGTGCTCTACGACGAGACGTTCCGGGTCCGGGCCGGAGGCGACCTCACGATCAACCTGAGCAGCGAGAACGTGGCCGTCCGCACCGGCTCGGGCGACCGGGCGCGCGTGACGGTCGAGGGTCGCGGGCGCGACGCCGAGGCGGAGTTCGAGCGCCGCCGGTTCTCGGCGCGCGAGCAGGGCGGCGACCTCGTCGTCCGCACAGACCCGCCTCGGCGCCGCGGGTGGAACAACCGGACCAACGCCCGCTTCCAGGTGACCGTCGAGATTCCCCGGCGCTACTCGGCCGACATCGACGTCGGCAGCGGCAACGTCGAGGTGGCCTCGCTCGACGGCGACCTCCTCGTCGACATCGGCAGCGGCAACCTGCGCGTGGCCGACGTGGAGGGCAACCGCATCGAGCTGGACACGGGCTCGGGCAACGTGCAAGCCCGCACGCTCGCGGGCGACGTGAGCATCGACACCGGCTCGGGCAACGTGCAGGTCGACCGCGTCGACGGCCCCCTCGAGGCCGACACCGGATCGGGCAACATCGAGGTGGGCGAGGTCCGCGGCACGGCCGACGTGAGCACCGGCTCGGGGCGGATCGCGTTCGCGCTCGACGCCGCGCACGCCTCGCAGCTGAGCACCGGCAGCGGCTCGATCACCGTCGCCATCCCGCGCGGCGCCGGCTTCGACGTCGACCTCGACGGCTCGTCGGTCCGCATCGACGAGGCACTGGGCTTCTCGGGCGAGCGCGAGCGCGACGAGGCGCGCGGCCGCCTCGGGGCCGGTGGCCCGACGCTGCGCGCCGACACGGGCAGCGGATCCATCCGCCTCGAGGCGCGGTAGGCGAGGCCCCTCCGCCCTGCCGTGTCCGCGCCCTTTCCGCCGGGGCAGGTCGAGACCGGCCGGCTTCGCCGCTTCGGCATCCCCGTCTTCGCCGACCGCTTCCCGCGCGTCCTCGACCGGATCGAGGTCCGCATCGAGGGCGACGTCGCCACTCCGCTCACGCTCGGGTCGGAGTGGGACGACCTCCCCCGCGTGGAGCAGGTCTCCGACCTCCACTGCGTGACGTCGTGGACGGTCCGCGACCTCCGCTGGGGCGGCGTGCGCTTCCGCGACGTATTCGAGCGGGTCCTGGTCTCGCGCGCCGGGGCCAGCCCCGAGGCGGAGATCGTCGTCTTCCGCGGCCAGGACGGCTACCGCGCCGCGCTCCCCCTGCCCGACCTTCTCGCGCCCGACGTGCTGCTGGCCGACCGCCTCGGGGGCGAGCCGCTCTCGGTGGCGCATGGGGCGCCGCTCCGCCTCGTGGCGCCGGCACACTACGGCTACAAGTCGGTCAAGCACGTCTCCCGGATCACCGTCTGGCAGTGCGCCGAGGGCTACCGCGAGCCCGGCCCGGCCTTCCTGACCCACCCGCGCGGGCGCGTCGCATTGGAGGAGCGGAGCGCGGTGCTCCCGGGCCGGCTCCTCCGCTACGCCTACCGGCCGTTCATCCGGCCCGTCGCGGCTCGGTTCGCGCGCGAGCTACGAGCGTGGGAGGCCGCGCGCGAGTCATCCGACTCGGCATGAGTTGACCAAGTGCTCGGAGCGGATGCGTGATTCGTGATGCGTGACTCTCTCCTGCGAAGGGTCACGCATCACGAATCACGCATCGAGTCGTAGGCAGCGTTCGTCGAGCACGACGCGACGGACGAACGGTGCACTACGCCTCAGCGCCCAGCAGCCGGCGCACCGCCTCGGGGTCGGGCGTAGGGGCCTGGCAGGCATAGCTCTCGCACACGTAGGCCGTCGCCTGGCCGCCCTGGGCCGTGTGCTCGCGCACAAACGGGACGAGGTCGGAGATCGGCGCCGGCCCCTCGCCGGGCGCGCGGAGCACGGCGACCGCGAACGGCGCGTAGACCGACCGCACGGCCTCGAGAAGGGCGTCGGTGTCGTCCGCGCCTCTCTCGCCCGCGACGACGACCTCCTGCCCCGAGGCGGACGCGTGGAGCGCCGCCGTCATCAAATGCGACGAGCCCGACGGGTACTCGCGCACCACCTCGGGCACGCGGAGGGCGCGGTGGGCCGCCGCCTCGAGGTCGGCGTCGGCCGTCAGGCGCGCGAGGCGAAGGCCGTTGAGGGCAGCGACGCTGTTGCCGGCCGGGAGCGCGCCGTCGTCGAGCGCCTTCTGGCGGACGATCAGGTCGGCCGCGCCCTCCGCCGACACGAAGTAGCCGCCCTCAGGGTGCTCGAAGCGGTCGCGCATCTGGGCGTGGAGGTCGAGCGCGGCCCCGAGGTAGGCCTCGTCGAACGTCGTCTGGTACAGCTCGATGAGGCCCCAGACGAGGAACGCGTAGTCGTCGAGGAGCCCGTCGATGCCCGCCTCGCCACCTCGGTAGCGGTGGAGGAGGCCGTCGTCGGTCCGCATCGTGCCGAGCAGGACGTCGGCCGCCTCGGTGGCGGCGGTGGCGTAGTCGGGCCGGTCGAGGGTGCGGGCGGCGACGGCGAAGGCGGCGATGGCGAGGCCGTTCCAGTCGGCGAGCACCTTGTCGTCGAGGAGCGGACGCGGGCGCTCGTTCCGCACGGCCAGCAGCCGCTCCCGGATGCCGTCGAGGCGCGTGCGGACCGCCCCGGCGTCGGCCCCGAGGCGGTCGGCGACGGCGCGGAGCGGGTCGTCGTGCCCGAGGTGGCGGTCGGCGTGGTGGAGCACGTTGGCGCCGGTCCGCTGGCGGGTCGCCTCATCCAGGAAGTTGCCCTCGGGCGTTGTGCCCCACACCTCGCGCACGAACGCCGCGTCGTCGGCCCCGACGACGGCCTCGACCTCGGCCTCGGTCCAGACGTAGAACGCGCCCTCCTCGCGCTCGCCGGCGGCGTTGAGCGAGTCGGCGTCCTCGGCCGAGTGGAAGGCGCCGGTCTCGGAGCGGAGGTCGCGGAGCACGTAGTCGAGCGTGTCGCAGGCCGCTTCGGCGAGGTCGGGCGCGTCGCCGGCGTGGGCCGCCTCGGTGCAGGCGAGCGCGTAGAGCGCCTGGTCGTAGAGCATCTTCTCGAAGTGCGGCAGGAGCCACACCCGGTCGGTGCTGTAGCGGTGGATCCCGCCCCCGAGGTGGTCCCACACGCCGCCGCAGCGGATGGCGCGGAGCGTGGCGACGGCGATCCCGCGGAGGTCGTCCTCGCCGGTCTGGTGCCACCGGCGGAGCAGGAACAGCGCGTGGTGCGGCGTGGGGAACTTGGGCGCGGTGCCGAAGCCGCCGACCTCGGCGTCGAACCGCTGGCGGAGGGCGTCGGCGGCCGCCGCGACATCGGCCTCGGTGAGGGCGTCGCCCGCCTCGGGGGCCGCCATCTGGCGGACGTGCCCGGCCAGCGTCGCGGCCGACTCGCGCACGCCGTCGGCGTTCTCGCTCCAGAACGCGCCCACGCGCTCGGCGAGGTCCATCACCCCGAGGCGGCGGCCCCGAGACTCGCGCGGCAGGTAGGTGCCGACCCAGAACGGCTCGCGCGTGTCGGGCGTGAGGAGCGCCGTCAGCGGCCAGCCGCCGCGCCCGGTCGCGGCGAGCACGGCGGCCATGTAGATGCCGTCGACGTCGGGCCGCTCCTCGCGGTCGACCTTGATGCACACGAACGCCTCGTTGAGGGCGCGCGCCGCCTCGGGGTGCTCGAACGACTCGTGCTCCATGACGTGGCACCAGTGGCAGGTCGCGTAGCCGATGGACAGGAAGACGGGCACGTCGCGGCGCTGCGCCTCGGCGAAGGCGGCGTCGGACCACGGCCACCAGTCGACCGGGTTGCCGGCGTGCTGGAGGAGGTACGGGCTGTTGGCGTCGGCGAGGCGGTTCACGGGCGGGGCAACTGGGGTGATCGGCGGTTCGAGGAGGCAGGCGAGAGGTCCGTCTCAGCGCGCCCGGACGGGTTGCTCGAAGCGGATACGTGATCCGTAGCGAAGGGTCTGGGTCAACACGCCAGAACGGGTTGCTCGAAGCCGGATACGTGATTCGTGATGCGTGACTCTTTGCGGGAGAGAATCACGCATCACGAATCACGCATCGAATCGCAGACATCGGTCTCATTGGGCAGTGAGCCACAGGCCGCGCACGACCTGCACCGAACGGAGCCCTGAGACGCCCGGCCCCGAGGCGGGGTCCGCAGGATTGAGTGGGTGGGCAAACGGCCGATACGTTGCTCATGACGCTCGGACGCCTCGCCATTGCTGCCACGGTCGCCCTCGTCGCCGGCTCGATCGGGGGCTTCGTCGCCTCGGGGTCGCTGCTGGTGGGCATGGGCGTGCTGGTCGCCCCGATCCCGAGCCTCGTCGTGCACGGGCTCCTGTCCGAGCGCGCCGACTGGACGCTCGGCGAGTGGCGGCGGCGGTCGTCGCCCGAAGACGCCGCCGTGGCGGACGACCTCCACGCCGCCCTCGAGGCTCGTCCCTCCACTCGGCTCCCCGAGGCGGCCGACGACCTCTACCTCCCAGACTGCCCCGCTCTGCCATCTCCCGAACAGGCCCCCGCCTCGGGGCCACCGGACGACATGGAGCGTGCCTGAACGGCCCTGCAGCAACGCCTTCGCCTCCCGTTCGAACCCGACGGTCTATCCCTGACTCCTCCAATGCCACGCCTCCTCGTGCTCGCGCTCGCCGCCACGCTGGCCGCCTGCGGCCCGCCCGCCTCGGGTCTCGACCCGCAGGCCGCCGTCGAGGCCGCGAACACCGCCATCGCAGCGCATGACGCCGACCGTGCGCTCGCCCTCCTGACCGAGGCGGCCGGCGCAGGTCACCTCGAGGCGATGCGACGCGTGGCGGAGGCACACGAGCGCGGGTACATCCGGACGCCTCGCGAGCGAGGTCGGGCCTCGACCAACCTCGCGGTGACGACGTGGCCAGGGCGGGCCGGCTTCGCGCGGTACCGCTACGCCTCCGCCCTCGCCTCCCGCGCCGAGGCGGGCGAGCCCGGGGCGCTGCTCGTCGCCGCCCTCGAACTCAAGGGGTCGCTCACGCGGAGGAACGGTACGTGGGAGGCCGACATGACGCCGGTCGAACGCGACTCCCTGGCCGCGCTCCACGCCCGCCTCGACGCGATGGACGTCGACCGGCTGCCGCTGTGGTCGATCGCCGTGGCGCTTGCGGATACCGCGGCTGCACGGCGCCACCTCGACGAGGCGGTGGCGGCAGCCGAGCCGAGAGCGTGTGACATCCGCACCTGGTTTGGCAGCAGCGTCGGGCGCGACCTCTCTACAGCTCGTGGTCTCGCCAGCTACTACGACGCGCTCGCGTCCTGCCCTAAGGAGGGCCTGGTTGAGGATGCCCTCGCACCGCTCGCCGAGAACGTCCGCGCGGGCATCCCCGAGGCGGTCGCCCTCGCCGACAGCCTCCGCGACCTCGGCTTCTTCGACCGGCACGCGGGCGCTGGGGCGCTCTTCGAGGAGAGCGGAACCTCAGACGCTGGCTAAGCCCGGCCCCAACCACATGCGACACCCTCATCCGATGTCACGCCTCCTGCTGCTCGCACTTGCCGCCACCTTGGCGGCCTGCGGACCACCCGCCTCGGGGCTCGATCCTGACGACGTACTCAAGGCGGCGAATACCGCAATCGCGGCGCATGACACGGATCGTGCGCTGGACCTCCTCGCCGAGGCGGCGGACCAGGGCCACCTCGGGGCGCTTGGAGTCCTTGCCGAGGCCTACGAGCGCGGCTACCTGCGAGCCCCCGACACCAATCTTCCGATCTGGAGCTGTCCGGGGCAGGCCACTCTCGCCTCGCGACGGTACCAGGATGCGCTGCGTGCCGGGGCTCACCGGGGCGAGGCGACCGCCCTCCACCGGGTCGCCCGTGAGATGCTCGCCCGACGCTGGGACGGTCAGACGTGGCAAGACCCCAGCGCGGCGGACCGCGACTCGGCAGAGGCCATCTATCGCCAACTGGACGGCACTCAGACGCCGTCTCTCGAGCTGTCCGGGCTTGCCCGCGCGCTCGGACGCGACGCGGAGGCCGCACGCATCCTGGAGGCGGCCGCAGCACACGACGTCGGCGCGTGCATCATCCACACGATCAAAACCGTGCCCCGAGTGATGGCCGGCAGCGCCGCTCTTTCTCAGCAGGTGGCCTCCGAGGCGTCCTACCTCGATGCCATGGCGTCCTGTGATGCCCTCGCCCGAGCACAGGGAGATCCGCTTCCCGGCGCCCGCCGGGTGACCGATCTGGCCGAGTCGGCCGCCTCGGGGGACGCTCGCGCTGCCGACCTCCTCGATGGCCTCCGGGCTGAAGGCGTGTTCGACCGGCACCCTCACCTCCAGGAGGCGGCCCGTCCAGCGGCTGCGCCCGCCCCCTCCGAGGCGGGCTGACCGGCCTCCCCCCACCCACACGGCTGACCGATGTCACGCCTCTTGCTGATCGCGCTCGCCGCCACCCTGGCTGCTTGCGAACCGTCCGCTTCGGGGCTCGATCCTGACGACGCCGTCGAGGCGGCCGACACAGCGCTTGCGGACCAGGACACCGACCGCGCGCTGGACCTCCTCGCCGAGGCGGCGGACGCAGGCCACCTCGGGGCGATGCGCCGCCTCGCCGACGCCTACGAGCGCGGTCACATTCAGGCCCCCCGCCAGCGGGGCACGAGGGCGAGCCACCTCGCCGTGACGGCGTCGCCGGAGCAGGCAGCCCTGGCCCGGAGCCGCTACGCCGACACCCTCGCTGCACGCACCGAGGCGGGCGACCCCGAGGCCCTGCTCGCCGCCGCCCTGGATCTCACGGGCACGCTGACCCGGACGGACAGCACGTGGGCGGCCGAGATGACTCCCGCTGAACGTGACTCCCTGGCCGGGCTTCACTCTCGCCTCGACGCGATGGACGTCGACCGGATGCCGCTAGGGTCGGTCGCCGTCGCCCTCGGCGACACGGCGGCCGCGCGGCGCCACCTCGATGAAGCGGTGGCGGCAGCGGAGCCAAACGCCTGCCTCTACGGGATCATGTTCAGCCGCGACCCACCGGACCTGGTCACCGCTTGCGGTCTCGCCGCCCACTACGACGCGCTCGCGGCCTGCCCCGAGGAGGGTTTGGTCGAGGAGACAGCAGAGGGGCACCTCAGGTCTGTCCGCACCGGCGTCCCCGATGCGGTCGCCCTCGCCGACAGCCTCCGCTCCCTCGGCGTCTTCGACCGGCACCCCCGCCTCGGGGCGCTGTTCGCCGAGGCCGAGAGCTAGAGTCAGTGGAGCAGTAGTTCAGTGGGTCAGAAGTGGCCTTTCCTGAACGCAGCAGCCGATTCCGGCAAGGTGCATGTACCGCACCTCAGCGCAAACCACTGTAGGGCAAACGGCAGGTGCGTGGTTCGTAGGACGTGGGACGGACGCGCCGGACGTGGGACGGACGCGCCCCCAAAGCGTACCGCATCGGACATGTCCCCACGCCCGACGGCCCACGCCCCATGTGGGGACCGACGACCGTCCTGGCCGTTGCTCTAAGCCGACGGCCCGGTCAGGGGTCGACCTCCCCGAGGAGGAGTCCGAGCACGAGGCCGGCGTCGAGGCCGGTCTCGATGAGGCGCCGGTAGACCGCGTGCGGGAGGTCGGCCAGCACGAGCACGGCCACGCGCGTGCGGCCGGAGCCCTCGACGAGGTAGCCCGCCGCGGCGAGGTGCCCCTGGATGCCGCCCCGCCGGAGCGCCACCGCCTCGGCGTCGCCCCCGGCCATCGGCGGCGTGACCGCTTCGAGGTCCTGCCGGAGCGCCTCGGCCCCGGCGACCTCGCCGGCCTGCACGCGGCGGAGCAGGTCGGCGTACCCCGAGGCGGTGCCGCGGGGCAGGCTCGCCGCCGCGGCCGCCCGCTGGACGTCGATCGTCAGGCCGAGGCCGCGGCGGCGGATCCGGCCCAGCTCGGCGCGTCGTTCGGGGCCGTCGCGGAGGAACCGCGCCTCGCGCGCGAACGCCGAGTCCCGCCACGCCGGCCGCGGCGTCGCCTCGGGGTCGGCGTCGAGGCCGGCGTCGTCCCAGGCGAGGAGGAGCCCGCCGACAGGGAGCGGCGCCTCCAGCTCCGGCACCCCGAGGCGGTCAGGAGTGGCCTCCACGGCGTCTCGCCCGAGGAGGGCGAGGAGGGCGTCGGCGGAGGCGCGGTCGCCGGCCAGCGCGGCCTGCGTGAGCGCCCCCACCGTGGCCGGCTCGGGCCCCGGGGCGTCGATCGACGGCAGACGGCGCTCGGCGACGGTCCCCGCCGGCACGGCAGCCGTCGTGTCGAGCCCGGCCGCGGCCTGCCGGGCCACCTCGGCCCCGAGGAGGAGCACCGGGAGGCCCGGGACCGGGCGCGCCACCTCGGGGGCGACGGCGAGCGTCTGCACGCTGTCGTCCCAGACCACCAGGGACGCCGCCTCGGGGTGGGCGCGGACCCACGCGAGCAGCGCCTCGGGCGAGTCGAGCGTCGCGGCGACCTCCTGCCCCTCGCGGGCCGCCTCGGCGTCGATCGCGAACCGAGACACGCCGCCCCAGTTGCGGGCGAGCACGATGAGGAGGGCCATCGCCAGGAGCCCCCCGATCACGCCGACGTGGCGGGCGCACCCGACCTGGGCGAAGCGGGCGAGAGGGGTCGAGTCGGACACGGCAGCAACGGGAGGCGGGCGGCTCGAAGATCACCCCGAGCCGCCCGCCGTGCGCAAGCGTCGTCTGCGCGCCTACGCGGCGACGAGGTCGCCGTCGAGCTCAGCGTCGGACATGACCCGCGGGTAGCGGATCTGCTCGACGAGCCGCTGCACGCGCTCGGGCGGCGCCGGCGTCGCGAGCGACACGCCGACCGTGAGCACGAAGTTGAGGATCATCCCCACGACTCCGATCCCCTGCGCCTTGATGCCGAGGAAGCTGTCGAGCAGCGGGGCGTCGCCGAACACGCCCGGCGCCACCACGTGCGCGCGCATCAGCACGATCGCCACGAACGTGAACGCGAGGCCCGCCGCCATGCCGGCGATCGCACCCTGGCGGTTGGCCCGCTTCCAGAAGATGCCCAGCACGATGGTCGGGAAGAACGAGGCGGCGGCCAGCCCGAAGGCGAACGCGACCACCTCGGCCACGAAGCCGAGTGGGAAGATGCCGAGCAGCCCGGCCAGGATGACCGCCAGGAAGATCATGCCCCGGCCGACGGCCAGCCGCTTCCGGTCGTCCGCCTCGGGGTTGATGACCTTGCCGTAGATGTCGTGGGCGAGGCTCGACGAGATGACGAGCAGCAGCCCCGAGGCGGTCGAGAGTGCCGCTGCGAGGCCGCCCGCGGCCACCAGCGCCACGATGAACGCGCCGAGGCCGGCGATCTCGGGCGTCGCCAGCACGATGATGTCGCGGTTGATGGCGCCCAGGAAGGCCGACACGTCGGTCCCCGAGGCGGCGATCGCGGCCGTGTCGATGAGCCCGGTCGAGGCCCAGCTCTGGACCCAGCCCTGCGCCAGGAAGCCGTCGGCCCCGAGCGAGGTGTACTGCTGCAGGATGGCCGTCTTGGCGAAGATGGCGATGGCCGGGGCCGTCGTGTAGAGCAGCGCGATGAACAGGAGCGCCCAGAACGCGCTCCACCGCGCCGCGCGCACGCTCTTGACGGTGTAGAACCGCACGATCACGTGCGGCAGGCCCGCCGTGCCCACCATCAGGCAGAGCGTGATGCAGAACACGTTGAGCAGGTCGTTGTTGACGAACGGGCTCGAGTACGGGTCGAGCCCGAGGTCGGCCTGCAGCCCGTCGAGCAGCGGCAGCGCCTCGCCGATGGCGACCTGCGGGACCGGGTTGCCGAAGAGCGAGAGCGCAATGGCGACGGCCGGGATCGTGTACGCGATGATGAGCACGCAGTACTGGGCCACCTGCGTGTAGGTGATCCCCTTCATGCCGCCCAGCACCGCGAAGAAGGCCACGATCAGCATCCCGATGCCGACGCCCGCCTCGAAGGGCACCTGCAGGAAGCGGCTGAACGCCACGCCCACGCCGCCCATCTGGCCGGCCACGTAGGTGAACGAGACGAAGATGGCCGCGACCGCCGCCACGAGGCGGGCCGCCGTCGAGTCGTAGCGGGCGGCGACGAAGTCGGGCACGGTGTACTGGCCGAACTTGCGCAGGAACGGCGCCAGCAGGAGCGCCAGCAGCACGTAGCCGCCGGTCCACCCCATGAGGTACACGGAGCCGTCGTAGCCCTGGAACGAGATGATGCCGGCCATCGAGATGAACGAGGCGGCGCTCATCCAGTCGGCGGCCGTGGCCGCCCCGTTGGCGATCGCGGGCACGCCCTGGCCGGCCACGTAGAAGCCGCGCGTCGAGCCGACGCGGCTGCGGTAGCCGATGTAGAGGTAGGCGGCGAACGTCAGGCCGACGGTCACCCAGGTCCATTCTTGGATACCCATAGCGGGAGGGGGATGGGCGCGGACCGCCTCGGGGGGCGAGCCGCGCGGGTGACTAGTGAGCCTCGGAGGCCCCCGAGGTGGTCGCGTCGGTCTCGTCGAGGCCGGCCGCGCGGTCGGCCCGGTCGCTCGCGATCGCGTAGATCAGGATCAGCGCCACGAAGACGAAGATGGAGCCCTGCTGGGCCATCCAGAACCCGAACGGGATGCCCCCGAACGAGAACGCGTTGAGCGCCGGGGCGCCGAAGATGGCCATCCCGAAGGCGACCACGGCCCACACGGCCAGGAGGATGAGGATGCGCCGGATCTGGGCGCGCCAGTACTGCTCTTTGGTCATGGGACCGGGGCTAGAAGGTGAGGAACACGGAGAGGTTGCCGCGCAGGTTGACCACGTCGTCGGTGGCCTCGCCGGCCGGCGCGAGCGTGTCGTCGTAGACGTCGGCGGCGGTGACGCCGGTGACGTAGCGGGCGCCGGTCGCCTGGGCCTCGAGGCCGAACCGGACCGACCCGCTCGTGACGGTCAGCCGCGGCGAGACGCGCCAGACCGAGCGGACCGCCTCGGTGGGGGCGTAGCCGCGCGCGGCGAACTCGGCGAGGTCGGGGTCGAGGCCGTCGTCGTCGGTGCCGAGGTTCTCGAGGTAGCCGCCGAAGAGGCCCACGCTCACCGGCCCCACGGTCTCGACGTCGGCCCAGGCCGCGACCACGTTGAGCGGCCGGGCCTCGCCGCCGGCGATGGCGTAGCCGCCCGTCATGAGGTGGTCGGCCAGGTCGCCGCCGTAGGTCACGTCGGTGCGGACGCGGACCGCCTCGGTGGCGAGGTTAGCGAACGCCTGCACGGCGCCCGACTGGAAGCGGTCGCCGGTGGGGTCGGGGCGGATCCACTTGGTGAGGGCGTTGAGGCCGATCGAGGAGCCGCCGGCCCCGTACTCGGCCGTCAGGATGGCCATCGGGAGGGCGGCTTCCTGCTCCTGCTGGAGCCCGCCGATCTCCTGGAAGGCGTCGCGCTGCTGGGCCAGCGTGCCCGTCACGGTGAGGTCGCCGGCCCGCTGCCGGAGGCGGACCATCGGGTAGCGAGCGAACGGGTTGAAGGGGGCGCCCGCCTCGGTGGCGACCGTCCGCGCCCACGACGTCAGGAAGAACGGCGACCACTCCATCCCGAAGAGCGCCTCGCGGTCGCCCCAGTCGAGCGTCACGAAGGCCCGGCGGATGCGGAGCGTGTTGATCTCGTCGTTGCTCGGCCCGTAGAAGTCGGTCTCGATGTAGCCTTCTACCTCGGCGCCGAGCGTCTCGGGGAGGTCACCGACGCCCAGCGAGAGCCGCGAGAAGAGCGGGAAGAAGAGGAGGTTGTCGATGTCGTTCGGCTCGCCGTCGACGTCGGTCGCGAAGGCCGGGTAGAGCACGAAGTCGCCCTCGCGCGCCCCGACGATCTGCTGCGTGTCGTAGTAGTAGCTCGTCTTGATGAAGCCGCCGAGGTCGAACGACTGCGCCGCCGCCGGCAGCGCGCCCCCGAGGAGGACGGCCGCCACCAGCATCTCCCCGAGGCGGGCGGCCCCGAGGCGGGTGCCGGGGAACTTGCCGCTGCGGCGGCGTAGATTGACGTGCCTCTCGCTCGTGGTCATGGATCCTGTGGCTGTGGTGGGGGAGGCCGCCCGGGGCCGGTGGCAGCCGGCGTCCGGGCACGAATCCGGGGCGAGGCCCCGAGGCGAGCGGCGTCCGTGTCAGCGGGCGCCGCTCGCGTGTTCGATGCACCCGCGTTGGGTGCTCGTGGGCTAGATGTAGTCGTCGCGCTCGTCCTCGGGCCGGTTGCGGCGGCCCTTGACGAGCTTGGTCACCACCTCGGGGTCGGCCAGCGTCGACGTGTCGCCGAGGGCGTCGTGCTCGTTGGCGGCGATCTTGCGCAGGATGCGGCGCATGATCTTGCCCGAGCGCGTCTTGGGCAGCCCGGCGATGGCGAACTGGAGGAACTCGGGCGTGGCGATCGGCCCGATCACGCTGCGGACGTGCTGGCGCAGCTCGCCGCGGAGGTCCTCGCTCGGCGTCTGGTCCGAGGTCAGCGTGACGTAGGCGTAGATGCCCTGCCCCTTGATGTCGTGCGGCACGCCGACCACGGCCGCCTCGGCGACCGCCTCGTGGAGCACGAGCGCGCTCTCGACCTCGGCGGTGCCCATCCGGTGGCCTGACACGTTGATCACGTCGTCCACGCGGCCGGTGATCCAGTAGTAGCCGTCGGCGTCGCGGCGGCAGCCGTCGCCGGTGAAGTAGGTGCCGGGGTAGGCCGTGAAGTAGGTGTTGACGAACCGCTCGTGGTTTTTGTAGACCGTCCGGGCTTGGCTCGGCCACGAGTCGGTGACGAGCAGGATGCCCTCGGCCTCGCCCTCCTGGAGCGCCCCGCCCTGGTCGACGATGCGCGGCTGGATGCCGAAGAACGGCAGCCCAGCCGAGCCCGGCTTCTGGCCCACCGCGCCAGGCAGCCCCACGATCATGATGCCGCCGGTCTCGGTCTGCCACCACGTGTCGACGATCGGGCACCGCCCGTCGCCGACGACCTCGTGGTACCACCGCCACGCCTCGGGGTTGATCGGCTCGCCGACCGTCCCCAAGAGCCGCAGCGACGACCGCGACGAGCGCGTCACGAACCGGTCGCCCTTGGCCATGAGCGCGCGGATGGCCGTCGGGGCGGTGTAGAACTGCGTCACCCCGTGGCGGTCGACGACGTCCCAGAAGCGCCCGGCGTCGGGGTAGGTGGGCACGCCCTCGAAGAAGACCTGCGTGGCCCCGTTGATGAGCGGCCCGAACACGATGTAGCTGTGGCCGGTGATCCACCCGACGTCGGCGGTGCACCAGAAGACGTCGTCCTCCTGGAGGTCGAACACCATCTCGTGGGTGAGGCTGGTGTAGACGCAGTAGCCGCCCGTCGTGTGGACGACGCCCTTGGGCGTGCCGGTCGATCCCGAGGTGTAGAGGATGAAGAGCGGGTCCTCGGCGTCCATCGGCTCGGCCGGGCACTCGGGGGCCGCCGCCGCGGTGGCCTCGTGGTACCACACGTCGCGGTCGTGCCACTGGACGTTGCCGCCGGTGTTCTCGACGACGAGCACGTGGCGGACCGCCTGCCCGCCGCGCTCGGCACGGACGACGGCCTCGTCCACGTTCGCCTTGAGGGCGACCGTCCGGCCGCCGCGGCGGCCCTGGTCGGCCGTGATCACGAAGTCGCTCTCGGCGTCGGTGATGCGGCCCGCGAGCGCCTCGGGGCTGAAGCCGGCGAAGACGACCGAGAAGACGGCCCCGATGCGGGCGCAGGCGAGCATGGCGTAGGCCGCCTCGGGGATCATCGGGAGGTAGATCGTGACGCGGTCGCCCTTGGCCACGCCGAGGTCCTTGAGCGCGTTGGCCATCGTCTGCACGGCCGCGAGCGCGTCGGCGTAGGAGACGTGGCGGGCGTCCTCGCCGGGCTCGTCCGGCTCGAAGATGAGCGCCGTCTTGGCCCCTTTGCCCGCCTCGACGTGGCGGTCGAGCGCGTTGTGGCACGCGTTGAGCGTCCCGCCGGCGTACCACCGGATGTGGACGTCCGACGGGTCGTAGCTCACGTCCTTGACCGTGTCGAAGGGCGAGAACCACGAGACACGCGCGGCCTGCTCGCGCCAGAACCCCTCGTTGTCGTCCACCGACCGGCGGTAGAGGGCCTCGTAGGCGTCGCGGGACGGGACGTGGGCGCGCGCGGAGAAGTCGGCGGGCGGGGCGACGTGGTCGAGGGCGGCAGCAGCTTCACTCATTACCGTTCAGCAATTTTATGGAGACAAGCCCGGCCAGATGGCCGAATAGAGCCCACCAGGGCGCCGAAGCGCTTCCGGATGGAATTACCAGATTGTAATTGATCGATTCTCACAAAGTCAACCCCCGCCCCCACTTTGTCGGCGAGAGCGGCCCCGAGGCGGCCGCGGGCCCGCTTTACCCCGCCTCGGGGCGGCACGGCAGGAGCAGCCGGAGCCGCCCGCCGACGTCGGTCGGCTCGGCCCAAAGCGTCCCGTCGACGGCGTCGAGCCACTCGGCGAGCGGCATCCCGGCGCGGCCGAGCCCGTCGACCGGCCGCGCGGCCCAGCGGTCGAGCCGCTCCTGGCGCACGGGCGCCCCCTCCCACTCCAGGTCCAGCGCCACCAGCCGCCCCAGCGCGACCGCGCCCACACGGACCACCTCGGCGTCGGCCGCCCGGACGGCCCGCTCGGCGACGAACGCGGCCGCGCCGGCCACCGCCTCGGGGTCAGCCAGCACCTCCGCCGGGACGGTCTCGCCCACCGAGGCGGACACGCCGGCCGCCTCGGCGACGGCCCCAGCGACGCGACGGGCAAGCGCGTCGGCCCGGACGGTCTGCCTCGGGGCGGCGGCGGCGAGGCGCGCGTAGGCGGCGACGGCGCCCTCCAGCTCGCCGCTGAGCGCCTGCGCCTCGTCGCGGATGATCGACCGGAACTGCGCGGCCGTGTCGCCGGGCATAGCCGGGTAGGCGTCGAGCGTCTCGACGGCCGCCCGGATGCCTCCGAGGCGAGCGCGGACCCGCTCGACGAGGTGCTCGACGAGCCGGTCGCGCGCGGCGTCGGGGTCGCGGGGCTCACTCATGGGTCGAGGAGCTGGGCCACCCGGTCGATGACGTCCTGGATGGCGAATGGCTTGGTGACGTACCCGTCGGCCCCGGCCGCGAGGCCCCGCTCGACGTCGACGTCGCGGCCTTTGGCCGAGACCATCAGCACGCGGACGGCCTCGCCGCCGGGGAGGCCGCGGAGGGCGCGGCAGACGGCGACGCCCGTCGTGTCGGGCAGCATGACGTCGAGCAGGGCGAGGTCGGGGAGCCGCTCGCGGGCGGCGGCCAGCGCCGCCTCGCCGTCGCGCGCCACGCGGACGTCGTAGCCCGCCTGCTCCATCAGGAACTCGAGCGACATCGCGATGGACGGTTCGTCGTCGACGATCAGGATGGACGGCATGGCGGGGCGGTTGTGGCGGGAAGAAGGGCGGATCGGGCGGCGTGTCTGTGTCGTCCCCACTCCCCGGGGAGAGGGCCAGGGTGAGGGGTCTCCGCTTCGGGGTCGAGCGCAGCGTGTCGATTCGTCGCCCCCCTCCCGGCCTCCCCCCGCTGGGGGGAGGA
>JBCCQJ010000028.1:0-24319 GCA_039024395.1 Bacteroidota bacterium
GCCTCGGGGCCGGACGCCGCCTCGGGGACCACCTCCCCCCCGAGGCGGGCCAGCAACACCGAGGCGGGCTCGTCGGCCGGGTCCTGCGGCACGAGGCGGCCGGCGAAGGCCCGCTGGAGGAGCGCCCGGCGGAGGCGCGCGGCGCGGGCGAGCTGGCAGTCGATCTCGGCGGCGATCGCCTCGGCTACGGAGAGGCGCTCGTCCACTGCCTCGGTGATCGCGGCCTGTTCGTCGGGGGACGGAAGAGGAATTGCAACCTCAGCGAGCGCACGCCCCGTGAGGTGGCTAATCGTCGATCCCGTAAAGTGCCGGCGGAGTCGTTCACTCGACGCGGCATATTCGAGGTAGAGCAAGACGAATTCGGCATCGACGTCCGAATAGGGGCGAGCTCGATGCAGAGCCTTCTGGTAGGCGAAGGGCTCCTCCTTTTTCCAGATGGCGCCGCGCCCCGGCTCTCCGCCCTCGCATATGACGAGGTCTCCCTTCCGCACGGTGTACTTGTGTAGCTCGTCGTCCTCGATCCGCATCTCCAACACGTCGTCGAGGTCGAACCCGTGCCAGCGCACGTTGACGTTGCGGAGATAAGGGCGCAGCGTGCCGGTGTTCTTCCGTTTGTCGAGCATCTTCCCGAGGCGGTGGTCGAACAGCGCACTGAACGACGCCCACACCCACCGAGGCGGGAGGTCCGGCAGCCCGTCCGCCTCGGGGGCCGCGGGCTCCTTGTAGCGGTCGCGCCAGGTCTTGGGCGGCGTCTTGCCCTTCGTTTCATACGTCGCCAGCTGGTCGGCCTCCCACTGGGCGCGGCGCTCCTCCAGGATCCGCTCCAGCACCGAGGCGGCGTCCTCCGCCTCGGGGTGGCGCGCGCGCCAGTCGGCTGTGAGGGCGCCTGTGACGGCGGCCTGGAGGACGGACCGGCGGTAGCGGTCGAGATCGCGGCGGGCGGCCTTCAGGGCGGCCACGCCCGCGTCGAGGTCGGCGAGGTAGGCCTCCAGCGCGTCCACGATCCGGCGCTGCTCGGCGAGAGGGGCCAGCGGGACCCGGACCTTGGCGAGTTCGCGGCCGGTCAGGTGGTTGATGGTCGAGCCCGTGAAGTGCTCCGCAAGACGCCCAGAGCCCGCTGCGTCCTCCAGCATGTAGAGGAGGTACGCCGCCTCGATACCGCCTCGGGGCCGCGCACGATGGAGCGCCTTCTGATAGGCGAACGGTTCGTCTCGCGTCCAGATCGCCGCACGTCCGGGCTCTCCGCCCTCACAGATCACGAGGTCCCCCTTCCGCACCGTGTACTTGTCCAACTCGTAGTCCTCGATCCGCATCTCCAACACGTCGTCGAGGTCGAACCCGTGCCAGCGAACGTTGACGTTGCGGAGGTAGGGACGCAGTGTGCCCGTGTTCTTCCGCTTGTCGAGCATTTTCCCGAGGCGGTGGTCGGCGACCTCGGAAAATGCCGTCCACGCCCACCCCTCGGGCAGGTCGGTCGTCTCGCTCATGCGGCCAGGGCGTCGTTGATCTCGGCGAGCAGCGCGTCGAGGTCCGCCTCGGGGAACACGGCCCGTGCGCGGACGGCCCCGCCGCGCTCCTCGAACGGGCTCCGCCAGAGGTCGTCCGGCCGCACGTCCAGGTTCACCGCCACGTGGTCGCGGATCATCTCCAGCCACTCGATCTGCTCGGTCGAGAAGGTACGCCCGGCCCGCTCCTGGCCCGCCAGCCACGCGTGGAACCGGCGGTCGACGTCCTCACGGTGCGGCGCCAGCTCGTCGGCCTCGTCGATCGCGTGGCGCACGAGCTGCACCACGTCAGCCAGCAGGCGCGTCTCGCCGGCCCCGCGCACCTTGTCGCGCTCGAGCTGCGCGTAGGCGTCCCACAGCCGCTCCGGCGTGAGGCCCACCTCGGGGGCCGTCATCGCCTCGGCGAGGGCGCGGACCTGCGCCAGCGTCACGTGCCGCTCGCCGTAGGGGCGCTGGAAGAACAGCGCGAGCGCGTCGATCTCGTCGCGGTGGTCCTCGATGAACTGCTCCCACGTCTGGACGTCCGCGCGGGCGCGGTCGGTGGCCGTCACGTCCGGTCCCGAGTCGATCACCCGGTCGAGCGTGACCGTGTCGATGAGCTGCTCGTGGCTCCGCCCGCTCGCCGCCACGACGGCGTCGCGGAAGCCCGGCGCGTTGAACGGGGCGCACGCCTCGGCCACGATCTCACGGCGGGCCTGCGCCACCGCCTCGGGGCCAGGATCGTCCCCCGAGGCGGCCTCGCGGGCGAGGTCTTCGGCGGCATCCGGGTCGGCGGCGCGGACGAGCCCGGCGATGATCTCGCCCAGTGACCGATCCGCCAGGGCCTCGATCTTGTCGGCCTCCGAGGCGGAGAGGCGCCGGCGGAGCCGGTCGAGACGTGCGGCCAGCGTCGAGAGCGTGTCGGCGTCGCGCACGCCCAGCCCGACGTTGTGGACGAGGTCCTTGGTGGCGACGGACGGCTCGCGGTCGAGGGGCCGCGTGGCCGTCTTGTCGGTCTCCGTCACACCCACGGCGTCCACGAGCACGAAGCGGTCCTTGCGGGGCGCGTCCGGCGTGACCGTGTGCAGCTCGTCGGTCGAGACCACGCGCGTGCCGCGGCCCTTCATCTGGTCGAAGTATGCCTGGCTCTTCACGTCGCGCATGAACAGGAGCACCTCCAGGGGCTTGATGTCCGTGCCCGTCGCGATCATGTCCACGCTCACCGCGATGCGCGGGTCGTGCGACTGGCGGAACTCCTTGATGAGGCCCTCGGGGTCCTGGGCCTGGTACGTGATCTTCTTGGCGAACCGGTTGCCCTTGCCGAACACCTCGCGCACGATGTGGACGACGTCCTCGGCGTGGGCGTCGTCCTTGGCGAAGATGAGTGTCTTCGGCACCTCGGTGCGACCCGGAAACATGCGGGGCAGCGCGTCGCGGAAGGCTGTGAGGACGGTCCGGATCTGGTCCTTCGACACCACGCTCCGGTCGAGCTGCGCGCCCTCGTAGGTCGTGTCCTCGTCCAACACCTCCTGGCGCTGGGCGCGCGTCCGCCTGTCGCGCTTGTAGACGTGGTTGCCCTGCTCGACGGTCGCGCCACGCTCGGTGATCTCGGTGCGGATGCGCCACACGTCGAACGGCACGTTCACGTCGTCGGCGACCGCGCGGGCGTGGCCGTACTCGGAGACGAGGTTCTTGTGGAAGAACCCGACCGTCGTGGCGCTGGGCGTCGCCGTGAGCCCGACGACGCGCGCGTCGAAGTATTCGAGCACCTGCCGCCAGACGTTGTAGATCGACCGGTGGCACTCGTCGACCACGATGAGGTCGAACGTCTCAGGCGGAATCTCGGGGTTGTACGCCACCTCGACCGTCCGCCGAGCCGTGTACCCCACGTCCTCGTCCGGCCCCGAGGCGGCTGCCCCCGAGGCGGACCCGTTCCCCGAGGCGGTCGGCACGCCGCCGGCGGGTGCCTCGAACGCCGAGACGTCGTCGGCCCGCGCGTCGAGGTCGTCGCCGCGGAGCAGGCTGCAGACGCGCTGGATGGTCGAGATGACCACCTTCGCCTCGGGGTCGATGGCGCCGGACGTGAGCCGCTGGACCGGGTAGAGGCTCGTGAACAGCCGGTGCGTGTCGGGCGTGCGGTAGGTCGCGAACTCGGTCTCGATCTGCCGGCCCAGATTCGTTCGGTCGACGAGGAACAGCCCGCGCCCGAGGCGGGCGTGCTTGGCGAGCCGGTAGACGAGGCTGACGGCCGTGTACGACTTGCCCGAGCCGGTCGCCATCTGAACCAGCGCGCGGGGATCGTCGCGGGCAAGCGACGCCTCGAGCCCGGTGAGCGCCTCGACCTGGCACTGCCGCAGGCCGGCGGTATCGAGGGCGGGCAGCGCGCGGAGCCGAGCGCGCAGCGTGTCGGGCTCGCGGAGCCACGCCGCCAGCGTCTCGGGCCGGTGAAACGCGAACACGCGGCGCGAGCGGGCGTCGGGGTCGCGCTCGTCGCGAAAGTAGGTCTCGGTGCCGGTGCTCTCGTACGCGAACGGCAGCGGGAGCTGGGCACTCGGCAGGGCCGCCTTGAGTCCTTCGAGGTACTTCTGCGACTGCTCGGCGACGGTGGAGAGGGTCGTCCCGGCCCGCTTCGCCTCGACGGCGCCCACCGCCTCGCCGTTCACGTACAGGAGGTAGTCGGCGAAGCCGGTCGTGAGCGGGAACTCGCGGATGGCGACGCCAGGCTTCGAGATGTCCTGCCGCCCGTAGTCGACGACGTCCCACCCCGCCGCGCGGAGCAGGGCGTCGATGGCGGTGCGGGCGCGGTCCTCGGGCGTCATTCGGTCGTCGTTCGGGCCACGAATGTACCGCGCGATGCCGGTTCGCCTTTGACTCACCTCCCCGAGGCGGCCCAAACAAAACGCCCCGCCCAGGTCGCTGAGCGGGGCGCGGTGCCCGAGACTGGAATCGAAC
Source organism: Bacteroidota bacterium (assembly GCA_039024395.1). GTDB lineage: Bacteria > Bacteroidota > Rhodothermia > Rhodothermales > Rubricoccaceae > Rubrivirga. Next base: position 4,437 of record JBCCQJ010000028.1, read on the forward strand.
CAGCACTCCCGTGAGGGAACACGACCCTGAATCGTGCGCGTCTACCAATTCCGCCACTCGGGCAGGGTCGGCGCGAAGGTACGCCCGCCTCGGGGGCGCCACCACCGGGGCGGGCGCTCTCCACGGCAATTGCACCGCCTCGGTGTCCCCGGGTGGCCTGGACGCGGCCCCACCGAGGTAGCCTCCCCCGAGGCGGCGCTATCGTGGCGTCTCGCCCGTTGGCTCCCGGACTCCCACGCCCCCGCATGACTCGACTGTTCGCGTTCGTCCTCGTCGTCGCCCTCGGCGTGCCCGCCGCCCTCGCCCAGCGGGTCCTCCCCTACCCCGTCATGCCGCCGCCGCAGTTCGAGCGCGCGATCCAGAACGGGACCCGCACCCTCTCCGGCGCGCCCGGCCCCAACTACTGGCAGAACCGGGCCGACTACGACATCGACGCCCGCCTCGACGCCGACACGCGCACGCTCTCCGCCTCGGGGACGATCACCTACACCAACAATGCGCCCGACAGCCTCGACCACCTCGTGCTGAAGCTGCGCCAGAACGTCCACGCCCCGGGCGTGCCGCGCAACCGGCCGGTCGCGATCACGGGCGGCATGACGCTCAGCCGCCTCGCCGTCGACGGCACCGCGGCGGCCGACGTGTCGGTCCCCGAGACGCCCGGCGCCTACCGCGGCGGCGTCACGCCGGGCGAGTACGTGATCCAGGGCACGATCCTGACGCTCGCCCTGCCCCGGCCGCTCGCGCCCGGTGCCACGACCCGGCTCGAGGTGGCGTGGAGCTTCACCGTCCCGCCCCACACCGGCACCTACCGCCAGGGCACCGACGGCGAGGTGTTCTACCTCGGCTACTGGTACCCGACCGTCGCCGTCTACGACGACGTCTACGGCTGGCACACCGACCCGTACCTCGGCATGGGTGAGCACTACATGGAGATGGGCGACTTCCGGATCACGCTCGACGCTCCAGCCGACATGCTCGTCTATGCGACCGGCGAGCACCTCAACCCCGAGGCGGTGTTCACCGACCGCACGCGCGACCGCATCGAGGCCGCCCTCACGACCGACGAGGTCGTGAACGTCGTCACCGCCTCGGAGCGCGGCACGGCGCTGCAGCCCGGCACCGACGGGCGCCTGACGTGGGTCTTCCTGTCGGAGGACGTGCGCGACGTGGCCGTCTCGGCGTCGGCCGCCTACGTCTGGGACGCCACCCACGCCGACGTTGACCAGACCGGCGACGGCCGCCCCGAGGCGGTCCTCATCAACGCCTTCTACCGGCCCGACGGCGAGTCGCCGTACATGGCGCCCTGGGAGCGCTCGGCCGAGTTCAGCCGCTTCTCGATCGAGCACCTCTCGGAGATCCTCTGGCCCTACCCCTGGCCCCACATGACCGCCGTCGAGGGCATCATCGGCGGCGGCATGGAGTACCCGATGATGACGCTCATCGGCGGCAACCGCACCGACGCCCGCCTCTTCAGCGTCACCTACCACGAGATCGCCCACATGTGGTACCCGATGCTGGTGGGCACCAACGAGAAGGCGTTCACGTGGATGGACGAGGGGCTGACGTCGTTCAACACCAACGAGGGGATCGCGGCCTTCTTCGACGGCTCGGCCGACGACCGGCCCGTGATCGACGCCTGGGACCGGAGCCGCCAGTCGTACTACTTCCTCGCCGGCACCGGCTACGCCGTCGAGCCGATGCGCCACAACGACCGCTACCCCATCGGCGGCGGCACCCGCGACGTCGACCCCGTCGGCGGGGCGGCCCGCGGGGTCGCCAGCTACTCGACGCCCGCCGTCGCGCTCCACGCCCTCCGCGGCATCCACGGCCCCGAGGCGTTCTGGGACGCCTACCGCGCCTACGGCCAGCGCTGGGTCGGCAAGCACCCCTACCCCTACGACCTGTTCAACACGTTCGACGACCGCCTCGGGGCCGACCACGACTGGTTCTGGACGTCGATCTTCGTCGAGTCGTGGACGGTCGACCACGCCGTCGCCTCGGTCGATACCGCGCCCGGCGAGGCCGTCGAGGTGACCGTCGCCGACCTCGGCCGGGCGCCGATGCCGGCCCTCGTCGAGGTGACCTACGGCGACGGGCGGGCGGAGCGCCAGAGCGTCCCGGTCGGGACGTGGCTCGCCGGCGAGACGTCGGCCACCCTCACCTTCCCCGCAGGCGTGGTGGCGCGCGTCGAGATCGACCCCGAGGAGACGAGCCTCGACGTCGACCGCACGAACAACGTCTTTGAGCCAACCTCGACGATCCAATCCGGCGAGCGCCCCTGACGTCGCACCGCCTCGGGGCCCCGAGGCGGCATGGCACGTCACGGTCTCGTTTCTTTACGGAGCGGACCCGGGCGTACGGGCGTACCCTCCTCGCCCGACCGACTGCCTTCCCGACCGATCTGCATGGGCTTTCTTCGCCTCCACGTCCGCTATTCGCTGCTCGTCGCGTTTGCGTCGAGCCTGCTGCGCTACAGCGTCGTCGCGGTCGTCGCCGTGGGCGTGCTGGTCGTCCTGCGGCGGTGGCGCGGCGCGGGGCCGGACGAGGTGCGGGCCGACCTCCCCGAGGCGGTGGCCATCGCGTTCGGGCTGGCCATCGTGATGGCGGCCTACCGCGCGTGGCAGCGCTCGCGGAAGCGGAGCGATTACTACAAGCGCACGCGCTACAACTAGCCTGAACCGGACGGGCGGATGGCAATCCGCCCCTACCGAGCGTCGGCGGTTGGCCCGGGACGACGGCGCATGATGGCACCGCATGGGTGACCGGCGCGAAGGTCTCGACCGGGCGGAGGCGCAGGAAATGGGGCGGCCCCGAGGCGGGGCATCGTGGGTCGCACCGCCTCGGGGCAGGCGGAAAAACGGCGGAGGCGTGATCGGTTTGCCGCGGATCCGGCGCGTGTGGGAGTGAGACCGACCACCCACGCCTGGCTCCATGCGCTCCGCCCTGACGCTCCTCGCCGCCCTGTCCACGCTCACGCTCACCGCCTGCGACAGCGGCGGGCCGGGTCCGGATCCTGGCCCCGACCCCATCGACATGGCGGTGACCGAGTACCTCACCGGCCTCCCCGACTGGGACGCGTTCGCGCCCGACGTCCCCGAGCAGCCGCCGACGCCCACCGGCCCGCCGGTCGCCGAGGACCCCGTCACGCTCGACGTCACGACGCTCGACGACGACGGCAACGAGGTGATCCTCGAAGACGTCACCTACACCTGCACGAGCACGCCGTACTCGCTGGCTGACACGCCCGAGGACATCGTCATCTACGACCCCGACCGGTCGGTGCTCTACCCCGGCGCCTTCGTGCAGGGCCGGAGCTACGTCGTCGGCTCCGTCGACGCCCTCACGATCCCCGAGCGGACCGACCTCCGCGTCTCGATCCCCGACATCGCCAATCCCAACGGCGACAACTTCCGGACCGTGACGCCCAACCAGGCCGAGGTCTCGAACGCCATCGGCGACATCATCGGCAACGCGGTCCAGGACGGGCTCTCGGCGCCCAGCTCCATCGACTTCAAGATGGAGACCTACCACTCGGAGAGCCAGTTCGCGCTCGCGGCAAGCGTGTCGGGCAACTACCTCGGCTTCAGCGGGTCCGCCTCGGGGTCGATCGACCGCAACGCCTCCGAGACGACGGTCGCGGTGCAGTTCACGCAGCGCATGTACACGGTCGCCGTCGAGCGGCCCGCCTCGGACCCGGCCTCGTTCTTCACCGAGGCGTTCACGCCGGCGCGCCTCCAGGCGCTCCGCGACCGCGGCCAGATCGGGCCGGACAACCTGCCGGTCTACGTCTCCGAGGTGGTCTACGGCCGCATGATGATGTTCACGCTCACGTCCAGCGAGTCCGAGTCCGACATCCGGGCGACGCTCCAGGCCGCCTACGAGGGCATCGGCGGGAGCGTCGAGGGCTCGCTCAGCGCCCGCCAGCAGAGCCTGCTCCAGAACTCGAAGATCGCCATCACCTCCTACGGCGGCGACGCCGAGGCGACGCTCTCGATGATCCGCTCGGGCAACTGGGCCGACTACTTCACCGAGAACGCCCCGCTCTCGTCCGCCTCGCCACTCTCGTACACGTTCCGCAACCTCGGCGACAACTCGATCGCGGCCGTCACCGAGGCGACCGAGTACGACATCCGCACCTGCGACGCGCGGCAGGCCACGCCAGGCACGTTCACCCTCCTGCCGGCGCAGTCGCTCGCGCTGCCCTTCGCGCCCGACGTCGACGGCCGCCACGTGGGCGACGTGACCGGCGACGGCATCGACGACCTCATCTTCAACCGCACCGGCACCTCGGGCAACCAGACCGTGATCGGCGTCGGCGACGGCAACGGCGGGTTCTCGACCGGCGCGACGTTCACGGCCGACGCCTCGGTGTCGTGGACCGACTACCGCTTCCGCACGGGCGACGTCGACGGCGACGGCGACACCGACCTCGTCTGGGTCGAGCCCGGCCCCGCCACCCTCACGGTCTACGTCGCGACGGCGACCGGCGGCAACTTCACCATGCAGGACCCGCAGGCCCGGGTCGTCGCGGGGTGGGACACCGGCTACGAGCCCACCCTGGCCGACGTCGACGGCGACGGCGCGGACGATCTGGTCATGAACCGCGCCAACACCCTCAACCGGGTGTGGGTCTTCTTCGCTGGCGGCGACGGCACCTTCGACATGGCGTCCTCCGACGGGCAGACGCTCAGTTCGGGAGGGGGCTGGGAGACGTACACGCTCTTCCCCCTGGACTCCAACGGAGACGGCAAGAAGGACCTCGTCTGGAGCCAGACCAACTCCGCTCGGAACATCATTCATCACACCCGAGCCCGGCCGAGCAGAACGCCGACCTCGCCCTACATTGGGCTGCAGGCCTTCCAGGACTTCAGCATCCGCGGCTGGCAGGACTACCCGGCCCTCCGCACGACGGGCGACTTTGACGGCGACGGGCGCGACGACATCCTCTACCCCAACAACGTGGGGACGGCCATCCACCGGGCCTACGGTCTCGGCACCGGGTTCTCGCTCTCGAATGGGGACAACGCCCAGCGGGTCACCCTCCGCGCCGACGGCGACCCCCGCATCACGCACTCCGTCCGCGCCAACGTCAACGGCGACGCCATCGACGACCTCGTGCTGTGCATCCTCGACGGCGTGACCAACAAGACGTTCGTGCTCCTCGGCCAGGCCGGGCGGGCCGGCCTCGACGACGCCACCCGCGTGCCGCAGCTCCACCCCGAGCAGGGCATCGCCTGGGGCGGCTACATCCCCCTCGTCGGCCGCTTCGACGGCGACACGCGCGAGGACCTCGTGTGGCTGAGCACCGCCTCCGACAACCGGGTCTACGTCGGGCTCGCGCGAGCGGACTAAATCCGCTGGCAGGTGCGTCGTTCGTGGGGCGTGGGACAGACCCGGTCACGGCACGCCGCATCGCGCAGGCTCCACAACGGCCCACGTCCCAGCCGAGGGCCGTGGAGCAGACCGCAGGTTGACGTGAGAGTGGCACCTCGCTCCAAGAACCCGTACGCGTTCGTTCCTCCATTCCTCCGCGCGCGAAGCGCGCCCTCCACGCCTCGGAGCGACCGAAGGGCGCTCCGGACTCCGTGCCCACGCGCCCGCCTCGGGGACGGCTCCGAGGCGGGCGTTTGGCGTCGGGGGGCTATGTTGCCCTCCCGCACCGCCTCGCATGGACCCTTCCCAGATCACGGTTCTCCTCGCGGGTCCGGACCGCCGCGACGCGGTCGACGCGGTGCTGCCGCTGGTCTACGACGAGCTGGAGGTGCTCGCCCGGCGCCACCTCCGCGCCGAGCGCGGCGACCACACGCTCGACACGGCCGCGCTCGTCCACGAGGCGTACCTCAAGCTGGTCGACCAGTCGGAGACGGACTGGAAGAGCCGCGCCCACTTCTACGGCATCGCGGCCATCGCCATGCGGCGCATCCTGGTGCAGTACGCCCGGCGACGGACGGCCCAGAAGCGCGGCGGCGGCGAGGCGCCGGTCACGCTCATCGACGACCGGACCGCCCGCGACGCCCGCCCCGAGGAGCTGGTCGCCCTCGACGAGGCGCTGGACCGCCTCGGGGCCTTCGCCGAGCGCCCGGCGCGCGTGGTCGAGCTGACGTTCTTCGGCGGGCTCACGCAGACCGAGGCGGCCGAGGTGCTCGGCGTCTCCGAGCCGACGGTCCGCCGCGACTGGCGGCTCGCCCGCGCGTGGCTCGCCCGCGAGCTGGGCGAGACCCCGTGATCGGTTTCGCTCCCGTTCTGCGCGTACTGGATATCCGACCCCTGCTGTGGACGCGACGCGCTGGTCCCTGATCTCGCCCCTCTTCGAGGCCGCCCTCGCTCTCCCCCTGGCAGAGCGGGAGGCCCACGTGCGCGCGCACGCCGACGACGCCGTCGCCGCCGAGGTGCTGGCCCTCCTCGAGGCCGACGCGACCGCGCAGCCGCTCCTCGACGGGCAGCCCCTCGACGCCCTCCCCGAGGCGACGGCCGACGACCTGGCGGCCCTCCCCGAGGCGGGGCGCTTGATCGGGCCGTATCACATCATCGAGGAGGTCGGGCGCGGCGGGATGGGCGCCGTCTACCGCGCCGAGCGGGCCGACGGGGCGTTCGAGCAGACGGTCGCCCTCAAGCTGGTCAAGCGCGGCATGGACTCCGAGGCGGTCCTCGCGCGCTTCCGCGCCGAGCGCCAGATCCTGGCCCGGCTCGACCACCCCGGCATCGCGCGAGTCCTCGACGGCGGCCTCGCCGACGACGGCCGGCCGTGGCTGGCGATGGAGTTCGTCGAGGGCCTCTCGATCACCGACTACTGCAACGCCCACCGCCTCGGGGTCGGCCCGCGGATCGCCCTGTTCCAGCAGGTCTGCGAGGCGGTCGCCTACGCGCACCGGCAACTGGTCGTCCACCGCGACCTCAAGCCGTCCAACATCCTCGTCACCTCCGAGGGCCGCGTGAAGCTGCTCGACTTCGGGATCGCGAAGGTGCTGGCCGGCGACGACGCCGACGAGCCGCTGACGGTGCTCACCGGGCCGGGCCAGCTCGTCCTCACGCCCGAGTACGCCGCGCCGGAGCAGGTGGCCGGGGAGCCCGTGTCGACGGCGACCGACGTCTACGCGCTCGGCGTGGTCCTCTACGAGCTGCTCGCCGGGCAGCGCCCCTACAGCTTCGACGCCCGGACGCCGGCCGTGATCGACCACGTCGTGCGGACCGTCGAGCCGCCTCGGCCGAGCACCGTCGTGGCCGACGCCCCGCCGACGACGGGCCTGACGCCGGACCGCCTGCGGCGCCAGCTCGCCGGCGACCTCGACACGATCTGCCTCGTCGCGCTTCGCAAGGAGCCCGAGCGCCGCTACACGTCGGTCGAGGCCCTCGCCGACGACCTCCACCGCCACCGCGACGGGCTGCCGGTGCTCGCCCGGCCCGACACGGCCGGCTACCGCGCGCGCAAGTTCGTCCGCCGCCACCGGACCGGCCTGGGGGCACTCGCCGCCTCGGTGGCTGCGATCTCGCTCGTGGCGGGGCTGGCGTTCGCACGCGTCGGGGACGAGCGGGACCTCGCCGAAGTGCAGCGAGACCGGGCCGAGGCGGAGGCCCGGCGCTCCGAAGAGGTGGTGTCGTTCCTCCGAGGTCTCCTCCTCGGGGCGAGCCCGTATGAAGCGCCAGGCGAGGAGCTGACGGCGCGCGAGCTCGTCGACCGGGGCGCCGAGCGCGTCCAGACCGACCTCGCCAGCGAGCCCGCGACGCAGGCAGCCATCCAGGCCCTCATCGGCGAGGTCTACATGGACCTGGGCCGCCCGGAAGACGCGGTCCCGCTCTACCGCGCCTCCCTCGCTACGCGCGAAGCCGAGGGGCTGGACGCCGAGGCCGCCTCGGTGGCGCGCGAACTCGGCCGGGCGCTCCGCGAAACCGAGAGGCCCGACGAGGCCGAGCTCCACCTCCGCGCGTCGATCGCCGCCTTCGATGTGCTCCCCGAGGCAGACCCGACCGAGCGCGCACTCAGCCAGCGCCACCTCGGGTCGCTGCTTCGCGACCAGGGCGATTTCGAGGCTGCTGAGGCGCTCTACCGCGAGGCGCTCGCGACGGCTCGCGCAGCCGGCGGCCCGGACGACCCGCTCGTGGGCGACATCACGAACAGCCTCGTCATCCTGCTCCGCGCCACCGACCGGGTCTCCGAGGCGGCCGACCTGATGGCCGACCTCGTCGCGTCGGACCGACGCGTGCTGCCTCCGAACCACCCGGACCTCGGGACCTCGCTCGCGATTCAGGCCACGCTGTTCCGCGAGGCGGAGCGCGGCACCGAGGCCGTTGCCGCCGCTCGCGAGGCCCTCGCCGTCTACCGAGCCGCACACCCGGACACGACCCACCCGGATGTCGCCTCAGGCGTCCACGGGCTTGCGATCGCGCTCCGCGCCGACGGGCAGCGCGAAGCCGCCGTGCGCACCTACCGCACCGCCATCGACCGCCTCGGGGCGGCGTACGGCACGCGCGACCTCCGGACGCTCGCCGCCGTCATGGGATACGCGGAGCTGCTGGCTGAGGCCGGGCGCCTCGACGCAGCGGCCACGCAATACCGGCAGGCCGCCGAAGCCTCCCGCGCGTACCCGGCGAACGCCGGGCGCCTCTGGGCCGGGCTGGCCGCCATCCGTCGTCAACAACGCCGCTGGGACGACGGGTTCGACGCCTACCGGCGGGCCGCCGACGCCTACCGCGCGGCCGAGCGCCCGGACGACGTCTCCGACGTGCACGAGGCGTGGGCCGAGGCGGCACGAGAGGCCCGCCGCCCCGGCGACGGACCGTCCGTCAGCATGAATCGCTCGCCGTAGGCGATGACGTCGTGCCAGACGGCCCCCGAGGAGCCCTCCTGCGCCGAGCGCGTCGAGGCGGCCCTGGCGGCGCTGCGGGCGGGCTAGACCTATCCGCACCTCGAGGTCTCCTCCTCGCCGTTCCGCTCATGGCCACTCCGTTCCTGACCGCCCGCTGGGAGAGCCTCCTCTTCCTGAACTACGCCTGCCCACCAGAGGTGCTGGCGCCCCGGGTACCCGCCGGGACGACGCTCGACCTGTGGCAGGGCGAGGCGCTGTGCAGCCTCGTCGGGTTCCGGTTCCGCGACACGCGCCTGCGCGGCGTGCCGGTCCCCTTCCACCGGCACTTCGAGGAGGTCAACCTCCGCTTCTACGTCGTGCGCGAGACGCCGGAGGGCGAGACGCGCCGGGCCGTCGTGTTCGTCCGCGAGCTGGTGCCCCGATGGGCCATCGCGACCGTCGCGCGGGTCGTCTACAACGAACCCTACCTCGCCGTCCCGATGAGCCACCGCATCGCGCTGGATCCCGCCTCAGGGGGCGAGGTGACGTACCGCTGGACGCACGAGGGCACGCCGTACGCGCTCCGAGGCACCGCCTCGGGGCCGGCGCGGATGGCGGAGGCGGGCACCGAGGCGGCGTTCATCACGGAACACTACTGGGGCTACACGCGCCAGCGCGACGGCGGGACGCTGGAGTACGAGGTCGAGCACCCGTCGTGGCCGCTCTGGACCCTCGACGAGGCGCATTTCGAGGGGCCGCCCGCGCCGCTCTATGGAACGGCGTTCGCCGACGTGCTGGGCGGTCCGCCGCGCTCGGCGTTCCTGGCCGTCGGAAGCGAGGTCGCTGTGCACGTCGGCCAGCGGATCGAGACCTAGAGGCTGTCATGAACGGGACCGCTCGAAACAGAGCGGAATCGGCGGTCGGCTGATGTCCTCCCTTCTACCGAGTCAGTGCGTCAGTGGGTCGCCGGGACGGTGAGGGGGCAGACATACCCTCCGGCGGTCGGCGGTCGGCGGTCGGCGGTCGGCGGTCGGCGGTCGGCGGTCGGCGGTCGGCGAAGGTGCCACCGCCTCGGGGCCAGCGCAAGGCCAGACCGGAGCGCCCGCTCTCTGTGCTCTCGCGGCGCAGCCGCGCTCTCCGAGCTCTCGCCGCGAAGCGGCGCTCCCTACCCGCTCTCCCCCGCCTCCGCGACCGCACGGGCCACCGCCTCGGGGAAGAGGCCGCGCCACGGGGCGGGCGGCGTAGCGACCAGCACGACCGGCTCGCGCCGCGTCGGGTGCTCGACCCCGAGGCGGAGCGCGTGCAGGGCGACGCCCCGTCCGTCGGCGAAGGGGGTCGCGTCGCCGTAGCGGAGGTCGCCGAGCACGGGTGCGCCTCGGTGCGCGAGTTGCGCGCGGATCTGGTGTTTGCGGCCCGTCAGCAGGTCGACCTCGACCAGGCTCCGCCCATCTCCGTATGCGAGTGTCCGCCAGCGGAGGGCGGCCCGCTTGGCGCCCGGCGCCGCCTCGGGGACCACCTCGACGCTCCCTCCTCCCCCCTTTCGGATGCCGTCGACCATCTCGCCGCCGGTCCCGAGGCGGCCTGCGACGACGGCGAGGTAGCGCTTCTCGACGTCGCGGTCGCGGAACTGCGCCGCGAGACGACCGGCGGCCTTGGAGGTGCGCGCGAGGAGCACGACGCCGCTCGTCGGCCGGTCGAGGCGGTGGACGAGCCCGACGAACACGTTGCCCGGCTTGCCGAACCGCCGCTTGAGGTAGCCCTTCGCCCGCGTCACGAGGTCGACGTCGCCGGTGGCGTCACCCTGGACCAGCATCCCGTTCGGCTTGGCGACCCCGAGGAGGTGGTTGTCAAGAACCAGGACCTCGAACGGAGCGTCCGCGTCGGGCAGCCTCGGGGGCGTCGTCACACCGAGGCGGGGACCTCCTCGGCGACCGGCTCGACGGGCTGCCCCACGAACCGGATCACGGCCACGAGGACGACCGCGCAGACGGGCATCATGATCCACCACGGCACGCCGAAGCCGGTCGGGAGGGTGCCCAGGAAGAGGGCCGCGGCCCCGACGGTGAGGGCGTACGGGATCTGCGTCCGCACGTGGTCGATGTGGTCGCACGACGATGCCAGCGACGAGAGGATGGTCGTGTCCGAGATCGGCGAGCAGTGGTCGCCCCAGACCGAGCCGGCGAGGACCGCGCTGACGGACGAATAGAGGATGTGGAGCGAGGCCGCCGGGTCGCCGCCGTCGGCCGAGAGCACGCCCCAGACGAGCGGGATCACGAGCGGCATCAGGATGCCCATGGCGCCCCACGACGAGCCGGTCGCGAACGCCGTCGCGGCGGCCAGAAGGAACACGATGAACGGCACGAAGCCGGGGTTGAGCGTGCCCGAGAGCGCCGAGACAAGCACGTCGGCCGTGCCCAGCGCCTCGTTGACGCCCGCCAGCGACCACGCCAGGATCAGGATGATGATCGCCAAGAGCATCGTCTTCATGCCGGCGTACCAGGCGTCGACCGCCTCGGTGAGGGTCAGGATGCGCTGCGAGACCGTGAGCACGACGGCCACGAGGACCGACGCGAGCGAGGCCCACATCATGGCCTTGTAGCTGTCGGCGGCGCCCATCACGTTCGAGAACGTCATCGCGTCGCCCGCCTCGGCGACCGACGCGCGGCCGGTGAGGAAGAGCCCGACGAGCACGCCGCCGACGAGCACAGCGATGGGCAGAACCGCGTTGATGAGCCGCTGCGGGGCGTCGGGCGGCGGCACCATCGCCTCGCTCTCGGCCTCGGCCGCCTCGGCGTTCGAGCCCGGGCGGTAGAGCTGGCCCGTCTCGCGCGAGCGGCGCTCGGCGGCCAGCATCGGCCCGAAGTCGCGCTTCGTGAACGCGACCAGGTAGACGAAGAAGAGCGCCAGGATCGGGTAGAACGCGTAGGCGAGCGAGTTGAAGAAGATCGAGTAGGCGCCCTCGTCGTAGTTCGGCAGCGCCTCGACGGCCGTCCCGATGAGGCCCACCTGGTAGCCGATCCACGTCGTCGCGAGCGCCAGGCACGCGATCGGCGCCGCGGTCGAGTCGACGATGTAGGCCAGCTTCTCGCGGCTCACGCGCAGGCGGTCGGTGATCGGCCGCATGGTGCCGCCGACGATGAGCGTGTTGGCGTAGTCGTCGAAGAAGATGGCCGTGCCCAGGACGGCCGTCGCCACCTGCCCGCGCCCGGCCGAGCGCGCCCACCGGGTCGCCACGCCCACGATGGCCGCCGTGCCGCCGTTGCGCTGGATGAGCCCCACCACGCCCCCGATCATGAGCGTGAACAGGATGATCGCCGCGTGGTCGGGGTCGGCGAGCGCCCCCAGCACGTAGACCTGGATCGTCTCGAAGAGGCCCGTGAACCAGCCCGTCGCGACGTTCCCCGAGGCGATCCAGGCCCCGATCCAGACCCCCAGGAACAGCGCCACAATCACCTGCCGAAACAGGAGCGCCGCGCCGATTGCGAGCACCGCCGGCAGCACGGCCAGCCACCCCACGTCGGGGGGCGCAGCGTCCTCTGTCATCTCAGCAGACACCTCGGGGTCGGCCACGACTGCATCAGCGGGCTCTCCCGAGGCGGGAGCCTCTGCCTCCTCCGCGGCCGGCGGCGCCTCGTCGAGGAGGACCGGCGCCTCGACCGCCTCAGGGTCGGGCGAGACCACGTCCTGCGCCCCCGCCGGCCCCGAGGTGGCGAGGAAAAGGAGGACCACGGACCACAGACCACGAACCACGGCCCGAGGGATAATCCCGCGCCGCGCCCCGAGGCGGGCCGTCCCACGAACGTCCGTCGTCCGTCGTCCGTCGTCTGTCGTCGCGAGCGCAGCGAGCCTCATGTCCCCGTCCCGAAGATGCGGTCGCCGGCGTCGCCGAGGCCGGGCCGGATGAAGGCGTTCTCGTCCAGCTCCCGGTCGAGGGCCGCCGTCACGACGGGCACGTCGGGGTGGTACTCCCCGAGGCGGGCGACGCCCTCGGGCGCGGCCACGAGGCAGACGAAGCAGAGGTCGGCTGCGCCGCGCCCCTTGAGGTGGTTGATGGCGCCGGCCGCGCTCCCGCCTGTCGCCAGCATCGGGTCGACGACGAACACGCGGGCGTCGCGGGCCTGCGGCGGCACGTTCGAGTAGTAGTCGACCGGCTCGTGGCTCTGCTCGTCGCGGTACATCCCGAGGTGGCCCACGCGCGCCTCGGGGACGTAGCGCACGAACCCATCGACGAGTCCCAGCCCGGCGCGCAGGACCGGCACGACGACGACCTCGCGGGCGAGGCGGTAGCCAGCCGTCGCCTCGAGCGGCGTCTCGACCTCCACCTCGGTGACCGGCAGCGTCCGCAGCGCCTCGTAGGCGAGGATCGAGGACACGTCGGCGAGCGTCCGCCGGAACGCGCCGTAGGGCGTGTCCTTGTCGCGGAGCGTGGTGAGGGCCCGCTTCAGAAGCGGGTGGTCGACGACGGTGAGCATCGGGTGGGGATTGGGGAATGGGGGTTGGGGGGCCGTCGGATGAGGAGACCCCAATCCCAAACCCCCAACCCCTGTCGCTCTAGATCCGGCCTTCGGCCTTCGCCTTCTTGTTCGCCTCCTCGTTCTCGACCCACGGCGTGCGGTCGAAGTACGAGTCGGTGAGCTTCTTGAGCACGCCCGAGAGGAAGATGAGCGCGATCACGTTGGGGATGGTGACCAGCGAGAGCGCCACGTCGCCGAGGTCCCAGATCGTGGTCACGGCCAGCACGGCGCCGATGAAGTGCATCACCACGAAGACGGCCTTGAACGGCAGGATCGCCTTCGGCCCGAAGAGGTAGTTGGCGCAGCGGTCGCCGTAGTAGCTCCACGAGATCGACGTCGAGATTGCGAAGAGGAGCACCGAGAGCAGCACGATGAACTCGCCGGCGCCGCCGAGGCCGATGGGCTCGAGCCCGATCGAGAAGCCGAGCGAGGTCAGCGGCGCGCTGGTGCGGACGGTGCTGCCGTAGAGCACGTCGAGGGTCTCGCCGCCGGCGGTGGTCGCGGTCTGCGTGTCGGGGTCGAAGGTGCCGGTGAACGGCTGCTCCTGCGCCTCGTCGACGAAGAGCTGCTCCACGCCGATGTTGAAGCGGCCGACCTGGGTGTCGCCCTGCGCAATGCCGTCCCGGTAGGCGATCGGCTCGGCGCCGATGACGGCCCCGAACGTCCCGTTCTCGTCCGCCTGCACGACCGACACGTTCGCCGCGTCGAGGTCGAGCGGCGCGGGCGCCGTGGCCGTGTAGGCGCCGGTCGAGATGAGCACGAGGCCCGTCATGGTGCAGATGAGGATCGTGTCGATGAACGGCTCGAGGAGCGCGACGGCGCCCTCGGAGACCGGCTCGTCGGTCTTGGCTGCCGAGTGGGCGATCGGCGCCGAGCCCTGGCCCGCCTCGTTGGAGAACAGCCCGCGCTGGACGCCGAACATCATCGTCGTCAGGAAGACGCCGATGCCGGTGCCGGCGACGCCGGAGGTCGGGTTGAACGCCTCGGTGAAGATGGACGCGAACGCGCCCGGGACGGCGCCCGCGTTGAGGATCAGGATGACGAGCGCGCCGGCAACGTAGACGGCCGCCATGACCGGGGCCACGATGCTGGTCACCTTGCCGATCCGGCTGATGCCGCCCAGGATCACGACGCCCACAATCGAGGCGGTGACGAGGCCGGTCACCCAGACCGGCACCTGGAACGACTCGAACATCTGGGTCGCGACCGTGTTGGCCTGCACCGCGTTGCCGGTCATGAACGAGGTCACCATGAGGGCGCCGGCGAAGAACACGGCGACCGGCTTCCAGCTCTTGCCGAGGCCGCGCTCGATGTAGTACATCGGGCCGCCCGAGACCGAGCCCTCCCACGCCTTGCCGTCCTCGTCGGTACGCACGTCGCGGTACTGCTGCGCGAGCGTCACCTCGGAGTACTTCGTCGCCATGCCGAGGAGCGCCGTGATCCACATCCAAAAGAGCGCGCCCGGCCCGCCGATGTGGATCGCGATGGCCACCCCGGCGATGTTGCCCACGCCGACCGTGGCGCTGAGCGCCGTCGTGAGCGCCTGGAAGTGGCTCACGTCGCCCGGCTCGTCGGGGTCGTCGTAGCGGCCCGTCGCCACGGCGAAGCCGTGCCCGAGGCGGCGGAACTGGATGAACCCGAGCTTGACGGTCAGGAACAGCCCGGCCCCGAGGAGGATGACGACGAGGGGGACGGCCAGAAAGTCGCCGACAGCGCCGACGACGGCTTCGAAGATCTCCATGCGGAGGGGGCGTTAACGAGGTGTGAAGGACGGGCGCGAAGATAGGGCCGCGCGACCGACCGGCGCGGTCACGGCGTCGCCGCCGGCTCCGGCGCTCCCGAGGCGGCGTCCAGCTCGCCGAGCATCTCGACCACCATGTCGCGGCGGGCCGTGTCGGCCGAGTCGACCATCGAGAGGTAGGTCTCGAGGTCAGTGCGCGCCGCCTCGGGGGCGCCGGCGTAGCGGTGGGCCACGCCGCGGTCGAGGCGGTGGACCGGGTTGTCGGGCGCCGCTTCGATGGCGGCCGTCAGGTCGGCGATCGTGGCGCTCCAGTCGTCGCCGCGGGCGCGCGACACGAACGCCCGGTGGCTGTAGATCCGGTCGAGGGGCGTCGCGAAGGCGCCGTCGTCCGCCTCGGCGGCCGCGTCGAGGGCGGCCGTGAAGTCGGCGTGGGCCGCCTCGGCGTCGGCGCCGGCCGAGTCGGCGGCGTAGAGCGTCCAGTGGCAGAGCCCGCGCGTGGTGAGGGCGTCGACGGAGGCCGGCACGCGCGCGAGCATCGAGTCGAGCGTGGCGATCCCCGCCTCGGTGTCGCCCCCCATGCATGCCTGGAGCGCCGCCTCGATGGCCGCCACCGAAACCGTGCCCCCCGCACCCGAGACGGCGCGCGGCTCGGCCTCGGCGCAGCCGCCGACGGCGGCCCCGAGGAGGGCGAGGGCCAGCGCGCGCGCGGCCACTACAGCGTCGTGGGGTCGACCTCGACCAGCCGCCCCCGCACGAGCGCCAGCGTCCGCGCCGGGAAGGCCTTGACGAGGCGGTAGTCGTGGGTCGCCATCAGGAGCGCCATGCCCTGGCGGTGGACCTTCACGAGCAGCTTCTGGATCTCGTCGGCCACGCGCGGGTCGAGGTTGCCCGTCGGCTCGTCGGCCAGCAGCAAGAGCGGGTCGTTGACGAGAGCGCGCGCGATGCAGGCCCGCTGCTGCTCGCCGCCCGACATCTCGCTCGGCCGGGCCTTGGCGCGGTGGCCCAGCCCGACGCGCGCGAGCGCCTGGAGCGCCTTCTGACGCACCTCCTTGCCGCGCTTGCCGGTCGCGTAGAGCGCGAACGCCACGTTGTCGAGCGCGCTCCGGTCGGGCAGGAGCTGGAAGTCCTGGAACACCACGCCCAGCATCCGCCGGAGGTACGGGACGTCGACCGGCTTCGTCGTGTCCGACTGGAACCGGTCGACGCGGACGACCCCGTACTCGGGCGCCACGTCCATGTAGAGCAGCTTCAGGAGCGTCGACTTGCCGCTGCCGGTCGGCCCGATGAGGTAGGCCATCTCGCCGCGCTGGAGCGTCAGGTTGAGGTCGCTCGCCACCTCGATGCGCTCGCCCGACGGGTCGGTGTAGCCCACGGCCACGTTGCGGATCTCGACGAGCGGGCGCCCGCGCAGCGGGCCGGCGGCGACCGGCTCGGACTCGGCGATGCGTTCGACGACGGGCTCCACGGGCGGCGGGTTGGACGCCGGAAGCTACGGCCGCTCGGCCTCGGTGCGCGGCCGGCGCAGCACCCAGTGGACGCGCTCGGTCGTCTCCGAGGCGGGCGCGGTCGTGAAGCCGTCGTACGCCGCCTCGATCCCGAACCCGACCGCCTCAGCGAGCGCGCCCACCTCGTCGAGGCGGTAGGCGCGCTGGACGTGCGTCTCGGCCGCCTCGGTGCCGTCGGGGAGCGTGAGGCGGAAGTGCGTCGTGTGGAGCCGCGCCTCGGCGTCGTAGCGGCTCGTGCGGAGGTAGCGGAAGGCGTCCGTCTCGCCGGCGTCGTCGAAGTCGGCGGCGTGGTTGAGCGAGTTGGCCGGCGTCGACTGGTCGAGGATCGCCACCCCGCCCGGCACGAGCGCCGCGTGGACGTGCCGGAGCAGCGTCGCCACGTCGGCCGGCTCGGTGAGGTAGTTGAGGCCGTCGTAGAGGAGGAGCACGGCGTCGGCCGGAGGCCCGGGCACCGGATCGCGGAAGTCGGCCACGCTTACCTCGACGGCGCGGCCGGCATGGCGGACCGTCTCGCGCGCCCGCTCGACCATCGCCTCCGACCCGTCGTAGGCGCGGTAGACGTAGCCCCGAGGCGGCGGCCCCTGCGGCTGGAGGGCGACGGCGAACGCACCCGTCCCGCAGCCCAGCTCGACCACCGTCTCCGCCTCGGGGGCGTGCTGCCGCAGCACCCCGCGCACGTAGCCCGCCCACATCGGGTAGTCGACGTGGGCCATCACGGCGTCGTAGCCGGCGGCGAGGAGGGAGTAGGGGGAGGCCATGCGGGGTTCGGGGTTCGGGGTTCGGGGAAGGTGACTCCGCTTCGGGGACAGTGCCACTCTGAAGCGGGGACGGCCGCAGGAAAGGGGGTAAGGAACGAGGGACTGGGAATGGGGAACGGGCAGACGTGACCAGAGACGTCGGCGGTCGGCGGAGGTGCCATCGCCTCGGGGACGGCGCAACACCAAACGGGGCTGCTTCCCCTCCCCCACCTCCTCATTATCCATTCTCCATTCTCCACTCTCCACTCTCCCTTTTCCCTTCTCCCTTCCTCCGCCCCGCCATCTCCGCCCCGAGGCGGACCGCCTCGATGAACGACGACGGATCGGCGACGCCCTGGCCGGCGACGTCGAACGCCGTGCCGTGGTCGGGGCTCGTGCGCACGATCGGGAGGCCCAGCGTGACGTTGACGCCGCCGCCCATCGCGAGCGCCTTGAACGGCGCGAGGCCCTGGTCGTGGTACATCGCCACGACGGCGTCGGTGCGCGTCCACGCCGCGCGGCCGAAGAAGGCGTCGGCGGGGTGCGGGCCGGTCACGTCGAGGCCGTCGGCGCGGAGGGCGTCGAGGGCCGGGCGGATCGTCTCGATCTCGTCGGTCCCGATCACGCCGCCGTCGCCCGCGTGCGGGTTGAGGCCCAGCACCCCGAGGCGGGGCGCCACGATGCCGAGGTCGCGGCGGAGCGCCGCGGCGAGCGTCCGGCACGTCGCCTCGATGCGGGCGCGGCTGACGAGCGGCGGCACGGCGGCCACGGGCACGTGGATCGTGACGAGGGCCACGCGGAGCGGCCCGGCCGCGAGGTCCGCCGCCAGCACCATCACCACGTGCGGCACGCCGCAGCGCTCCTGCAAGAACTCGGTGTGGCCGGGGAAGGTGTAGCCCGCGAGGTGGATGGCCTCCTTCGAGAGCGGCGCCGTCACCATGCCGTCGACCGCCTCGGTGAGGCAGAGGTCGCACGCCTCAGCGACGGCCCGCATCGCCTGCCGGCCGCCGGCCGCATTCGTCTTGCCCCACGCGTAGTCGGTCCCCGAGGCGGGGACGTCGAGGACGGCCAGCGCACCCGCCTCGGGGACGGCGTCCGGCGTCTCGACGGCCTGGACCGGACCGAGCCCGAGGCGGCGGGCCTGCTCCGCCAGCACCGCCGCGCTGCCGACGGCCACGACGCGGGCCGCCTCGGCGACGCGCGGGTCGCGCGCGGCCTTGAGGACGATCTCCGGCCCGATCCCGTTCGGGTCGCCGAGCGTGAGCGCGAGGAGCGGACGTCTCACTCCGAGGCGGCGGCGAAGGTCAGCAACATCAGAACGCTGGGGCGCATGGGCGGCGGGTTTGGCGGGTTTGGCGGGTTTGGCGGGTTTGGCGGGTTTGGCGGGTTTGGCGGGTTTGGCGGGTTTGGCGGGTTTGGCGGGTGAAGATGCCTCCGCCTCGGGGCGACGAGGTCGAAATCGACGGAGAACCGCCGGCTTGACCTGCCCGGCTCTTCAGACGCTCGACCTGCTCGACTCGCCCAACCCGCAGGACCGGCTCAACTGGCCCGACCTGCTCAACTGTCCTCCGCCAGGAGGTCGAGGAGAAGGCGCACGCCAAAACCCGTCGCGCCCTTCGGGCGGTAGCCGTACGGCGCGTCGAGGAACGCCGGCCGCGCGAGGTCGACGTGGACCCACGGGTAGGCCGGCTCGTCCTCGTCGTCGCGCGTGAACGCCTCGAGGAAGGCGGCGGCCGTGATCGTGCCGGCCATCCGGCCGCCGACGTTCATCATGTCGGCCGTGTCGCTCTGGAGCTGCTCGCGGTAGTGGGGGTAGAGCGGGAGCGGCCACGCGAGGTCGCCCGTCCGCTCGCCCGCCTCGTGGACGCGCCCGGCGAGGTCCTGCTCGTCGGGGCGCGCGACGACGGCCGCGACGCGCTCGCCGAGGGCGACGCCCTGCGCGCCGGTGAGCGTGGCCGCGTCGAGGACGTAGCGGGGCGAGAGGGACCGCGCGTGACTGAGGGCATCGGCCAGGAGGAGGCGGCCCTCGGCGTCGGTGTTCATCACCTCGACCGTCGCGCCAGAGTGCATCGTCAGCACGTCGCCCGGCGCGTAGGCGCGCCCGCCCGGCCGGTTGTCGGACATCGGGAGCAGGCCGATCACGCGCACCGGCAGCCCGAGGCGGGCCGCGCCGACGAGGGCGCCGGCGACGGCCGCCCCGCCGGCCATGTCGGCCTTCATCTTGTCCATCGAGTCCTTGGTCGGCTTGAGCGAGAGGCCGCCGGTGTCGTACGTCACCGTCTTGCCCACGAGCACGACCGGCGCGTCCGCCTCGGTGCCGGCCGGCGCCCACTCGAGCGTCACGAACCGCGGCGGGTCGAGGCTGCCGCGGTTGACCCCGAGGAGGCCGCCCATCTGTTCCTGCTCGATGCGCGCCTTGTCCCACACCTCGACCCGGACGCCCATCTCCGAGGCGGCCTCGGCGACCCGGTCGGCGAGGGCGGCCGGCATCTTGGCGTCGGGCGGCAGGTTGACGAGGTCGCGCGCCCAGTTGGTGGCCCACGCCCGGTGGTCGGCGGCCGCGACCGCCTCGGCGGCGCCCTCCGCCTCGGTGCGGACGGCGA
>JBCCQJ010000029.1:0-24282 GCA_039024395.1 Bacteroidota bacterium
CACCGAGCTGCTCCGGGTGACAGCGGCAGAGCCGGCCCGGTACCAGCCTCCCTGCCCCGTGGTGGAGTCCATCAGCCCCGACGGCGGGAACCCGCACAGCTTCACCTTTCCCGCAGCCCTCCAGACCGGCTGCGTCGTCCTCATCCAGGCCCGCGTCAACTCGGTGGAGCGCTACTACGTGGACCTCATGTCTGGCGGGAACATTGCCTTCCGCTGGTCCCCCGTCGCCGACATTGCAACCCCCACCGTCAGCAAGGACAGCAACATCGGGGGATGGGGCCCGGCCGTGGAAATGTTCCCGCCCGCCGGCGGACGGCAGCGCGCTGTAGAGACGCCCCGCCGGGGCGTCTCCCCCGTGTCCGGATGGCTCGGGGCCGGGTGCCGCCGCCCCGTGTCCGGATGCCGTCACGACGGGGTCGCGCACCGCCTCGGGGCCGCGCGCCGTCCCGGATTCGCCCATCCCCGAGGCGGTCGCCCCGAGGCGGTCAGGCCGCGTCGGGCACCGCCGCGACGCTGAGCGAGTCGAGGAAGCGCCGCGCCCAGGCGTGGACGTCCAGCCGGCGGACGGCCGCCTGCACCTGCCCGAGGCGGCGGGCGCGTGCCGCCTCGGGCAGGGCGAGGGCGTCGTGGAGCGCGCGCGCGAGCCCGTGGGCGTCGTAGGGGTTGACGAGGACCGCGCCGTCGAGGTAGTCGGCCGCGCCGGTCAGCTCGCTCAGCACCAGCACGCCGCGGCGGCTGACGAGGGCGAACTCGTGGGCGACGAGGTTCATCCCGTCGCGCAGCGGCGTCACGAAGGCCACGTCGGCGGCGCGGTAGAGCACGGCCAGCTCCTCCTGCGTGAGCGAGCGGTAGCGGTAGCGGACCGGCGCCCAGGCGCCCTGCGCGAACCGCCCGTTGATGCGGCCCGTCACCTCGTCCATGTCGCGGCGGAGCCGGTCGTAGGCCGGCACGCCGGTGCGCGAGGGCGTCGCGATCTGCATGAACGTGACCTTGCCGTGCATCTCGGGGTAGGTCTCGAGGAACCGCTCGAACGCCTCCATCCGCAGGAGCAGGCCCTTGGTGTAGTCGAGCCGGTCGACGCCCACAACGACCTGCCCGCCGCCCAGCTCGGCGCGGAGCGCCTCGGCCTGGCGGTCCACCTCGGGGTCGGCGGCGAACGCCTCGAAGCGGCCCGTGTCGATGCCGATCGGGTGGGCCTCGGCCCGCGTGCGCCGGCCGTTCCAGACCACCGCCTCGCCGTCGACCTCGGCCTCGAGGAGGTCGCGCGCCGACTCGCGGAAGTTCTCGGCGTAGCCCTCGGTGTGGAAGCCCAGCAGGTCGGCCCCGAGGAGGCCCTCCAGGAGCGTCCGCGCCGACGGGAGGATGCGGAAGACCTCGGAGGCGGGCCAGGGCACGTGCCAGAAGAACCCGACGTCCGCCTCGGGGAGGCCCGCGCGCAGCGCCTCGGGGACGAGCATCATGTGGTAGTCCTGGACCCAGAACTGGACGCGGTCGGGGGCCTGCCGGCCGAGGTCGAGCGCGGCGTGCGCGAACCGCCGGTTGACCGACCGGTAGGCGTCGCGGAAGCTCCGGTCGGGCTCGACGTGCTCGACGAGGTAGTGCGCGAGCGGCCACAGCACGCGGTTGGACATGCCCTGGTAGAACGCCTCGAACTCGGGCTCTTCGAGGGGCACCCGGCGGATGGTCAGCCGGGGGAGGTCGTCGGGGTAGGGCTGGACGAGCGGCGTGTCCTCGCCGGGCGGCTGCATCGCCACCCACGCGCCGCCGCGGTCCTCGACGACGGGCAGCAGCGCCGAGGCGAGCCCGCCGAGACCGGGCTCCCACCCCGAGGCGGTCTGGCGGACGGGGGCGCGGTTGGCGACGAGGATCAGGGACACGGCTTCGAGAGGGGCGCCGTGAGCCTACGCGCCCCGCCGTGGGCTGTTCGCCTCGCGCAGAGCACTACGGTCCGCCGAGATGAACGGCTACACCGACCGTCGCCCCCTGCCGGCGAAGGCTGAAGTCCCGTGCCTCGACGGTCTTGATGGTCAAGTCGACGACGGGGTCATCGAGTTCTCGTGAGACTTCCTGCGCCCATGGATACACGGCACCATGATATCCTGCGACGACGGAGGTCCGCCGTGAGAGGCGAAACGCCACCTCGATGCCGGCTGCGAACCCGGGCTCAACGCTGGTCTCGGCGAAGTCGGCTGAGGCCGTGTAGTCCCGGCGCGGCCAGTAGTACCCGAGCGTGGTCTCTGCGTTCAGCCAGGCTATGGACCCGCCCCCCCAAAGGGTCACCGAAGGAAGCATCGGGACAGAGAATTGAGGCGGTAGGATCGTGTAACTCAGGAAAACGTCGGCCGCTGTTGCCGAGAACCTGCGAGAGTCTAATCCGCTTCCCGAATCCTCGGCTGTCCGCGTCTGCTCGACAGCCACACCCACGCCGAGCGACCGGGTCAACGCGTAGTCGAGGCGACCGTGGAGGTTGTCCACTCCGACCTCCCACTGATTCGTAACAGATCCTCCGCCTCCGAACAGGTGGGTCACTGTAGACCCAGCGTCGAGCGATCCTGTGCCGTATTGGAAAGCGACTCGCCACCGAGTGAGAGGCAGCCGGGAGTAGTTGCGCGCTTCACCACTTGGCTCGGCGGTGCCAGAGGTAGGCTGAGCACGACGCCACGCACTCAACTCGGGCGACAGGCCGCGAACGAACACCATCTGCCTTTGTAGAACTGGTAGTGTCTCTCGCTTGTAGCGTTCCGGGTCACCATTCGGGCGGAGATCCAGGCGGCTCCACACGCCATCCCGACGGATTCGGAGCACGTCCTCAGTTCGGACCCACGCGACATCGTCGGCGCGTCGGAAGCTACGGAAAGGCGGCACGGTGGGCGTGTACGCGAGACCGCTCGTGTCCGCGTGGAGGATCAAGCCGTGGACCTCGTCGCCGGAGCGGAGGGTCAACGATACTCCTCGGGTCCCGTCCTGGTACGGCTGTCTCCAACGCACGAGGTGCGAGATTCGGAAGGCATCGAACGTCGAGTCCGGCTCGAGAAAGAGATCCTCGTAGCGGTCGAGGAAGTCGGCCAGCGTAGCTGCTTCGGAGGTCGAGAAATGGACTCGCGCAGGACGTAGCGCCTCACCGGTCAGCACGGCGACCCGGACCGAGTCGGAGCCGTGCGGCTCGAGGCGCAGGGAGGCCTCAGGGTCGAGGTCGGGAAACAGCCCGAAGTACCTCCGCTCCTCAGAATCGATGACGTCGCCGACCCGCGGAAGCGTGAGGGGAGCCGATTGGGCGTATGCCTGAAGGCTCGCCGCGTGCGCGAGGACAAGGCCGAAGAAGACAGGGATCTTCAATGGATGCGAGGGACGTTCGGTACGTCCGGCGAGGAGCGGTCGAGCGTACGACAGTCGATTGTCTTGCGCAACCACACATCCCACATCACCACGACGGCTACGTCGTCCCCACAGGCCCTCACCAACCCCGAGGCGGCGCTACCCCTCCGCCCGCAGTCACGCCTCGGTGCGCGCCATGCCCGCGTCGGGGCACCGTGTCACGCGCTGCGGATGCGAACGCGCTGCTCGTCCACAATCCAGAGGTGCCCGTCCAGTGGCTCGTCATCGAGGAGGGGCAGGATGCGCCGGAGCGTGTCGAGAACGTGCAGTTTGTCCTGCCGGCGGAGCCGCAGGACGAGCAGCCCCGTGTGTCTAGCAGGCGGGTAGGTCCGAATGTCCGCGAAGTCGGTGTCGAGTGTGACCAGGGCGCGCCCCTCCTGCTGGCAAACCGTCGCGAGGTCTGGATCCGCCGCGCCGCCCATCTTCTGATCCAGTACCGTCACAGCGTCGTGACCGGCATCGCGGAGAAGGGCCGCCGCCCGGGTGGGCAGGTTCTCGTCGAGCTTGAACCTCACGCGGGGACCGAGACCACGCGCTCGCCCGCGAGGTCCGCCGCGTACGCGAGCGCCGCCCGGACCGCCTCGGGGGAGACCGACGGGTAGCTCTCCGTGATCTCCTCGGCCGAAACCCCAGCGGCGAGGTTGTCGAGGACGACCGACACCGGCACGCGCGTGCCGCGGACGCATGCCTTGCCGTGGCACACGTCGGGGTCGACGGTGATGTGATCGCGCCAGTCCATGCACCTGAGAAGCCGCCACCGCCCGGTTGTTCCGAGGCCCCGAGGCGACCTACACCAACCCCTCCGCCCGCAGCCACGCCTCGGTGCGCGCCATGCCCGCCTCCAGCCCTACCTCGGGGCGCCAGCCCAGAAGCCGTTCGGCCTTCTCGATGGAGTAGGTCCCCGGGTGCGTGACGTACTCCAACGTCCGCCCCGAGAGCGGCGGCGTCTTGCCCACGAGGCGGAACGCGGCCTCGGCGACGGGCGCGGCGGCGCGGGCGACGGCCGGCGGCACCGACCGAAGGCGCACGCCCAGCATCCGCGCGTAGTGGCCGAAGAAGGTGCGCGGCGAGACACCCACGCCGCCCGTGACGTGGAAGACCTCCCCGAGCCCCGCCTCGGAGGTCGCTGCCGCGAGCCCGCCCGCGACCACGTCGTCGACGTACACGGGCGAGAGCACGCCCCGGCCGCCGTCGACGAGCGCGAACGTGCCCGCCTTCAGCATCTCGACGGCGCGGACCGTCCACTGCCGGCTGCCCGGACCGTACACGTCGCCCGGCCGCACGACGGTCGCGCGCGCGCGCCCCGAGGCGGCGGCCTGCAGCACGGCGTGCTCGGCGGCGATCTTGGTGTCGGTGTACGGGTTGCCCGTCGGCTGCGGCGGGTGCGCCTCGGGGCACGGGTCGGGGAAGCGGCTCCCGTGGACGACGATCGACGAGAGGTGGAGGAGCCGTCCCGCCTCGGCGCTCGCCTCCACCACGAGGCGGGTCGCCTCGACGTTCTGCGCGCGAAACTCGGCCGGCGTCCCCGCCTCGCCGACGCGCGCGGCGGTGTGGACCACGAGGTCGGCGCCCGCGATCACCTCCTGCCACGGGCCTGGACGTGCGAGGTCGGCGCGGAGCGTGGGCCAGCCGGCCCCCGAGGCGGCGACGAGGTCGACCCCGTGGACGTCGTGGCCCGCCTCGGTGAGGGCGCGCGCGAACGCGGAGCCCAGGAACCCGCTCGACCCTGTGACGACGGCCCGCACCTACGACCCCTGGCGAGCGGCACGGGACCGGGTGCCCGGTACGGTCCGAGCCGACCGCGACGGATTCCGTACCTCGTACCTCGTACCCCGTACCACCTCTCAGTCGATGACGTCGGCCGCGACGGCGAGCGCGACCGTCTCGGTGTCGAGGCAGCCGGGGTCGCCCCCGCACGAGGCGGCCAGAACCGTGCTCGGCGCGTAGTCGATCTGCACGCGGCGCCCCTCGAGCCCGTCGGTGTCGCACAGCGAGTAGTCGGCGTGGACGGTCTCCGAGCCGCCGCCGTCGGTGCGGAGCGTGACGAGGCAGGCCGTGTCGCTGCTCTCGATCTCGGCCACGACCGCCCGCGTCGGCACCGTCTGGCCCTCGACCGTCACCGAGGCGGCGCCCGTCGTGTCGACCTCGCCGCCCGCCTCGGGGAGGAGGACCCCGCCGTCGCTCTCGTTCGAGACCACCGCGATGTCGGCCTCCATGTCCACCGCGTCGGCGGGCGAGGCGTCCGGGGTGTCCTCGGCACAGCCGACGAGGGCGACGGCGAGCACCAGCGAGAGGAGGCGAGCCATGAGCGCGACGGGGGGAAGGGGAGGCCATGTACCGGCGCAGCGGCCCGACGATCCCGAGGCGGTCCGTTCGCTCCCGAGGCGGCCTGCCCCACCCGAGGCGGCAGCAGATTGGTGCGAGGATGGCACGTCGCTCCAAGAATCAGTCAGCGGTCGTTCCTCCACTCCTCCGCGCGCGAAGCGCGCCCTTCCACGCCTTCGAGCGGCCCGAAGGGCGCTCTACTCCTCGGGCACGTAGTCGAAGGCGCCGATCGGGCCGGGGAAGACGACCGGGCTCTCGCTCCCGTCGGCCGCCACCGAGGCGACGCCGAACAGGTAGTTGTCGATCACCACGTTCTCGAGTGTGTAGCTCTGCCGGGCCTCGCCGGTGTCGGGCACGAACACGGACCACTGCCACTGCGGCTCCGTCGTGAGGCGCCACCAGACGCGCACGCCCGCATGCTGCGGGTTGGTCGCCGCCTCGGGGCGGTCCCACGCGAGCGTCGTCGACCGCTGGACGGCTCCCGAGACGGCCACGTTCGACGGCGGGGCCGGCGCGCTGGCCAGGTTGGCGAGCACGACCGCGTTGAGGGCCGTCAGCTTGGCCGCGTAGTCGAAGTCGACGTACTCGACGGTGTCGCCGAAGTGGCGCGGCGAGCCGTCGGGGTGGGTCCCGGTGCGGAGGTCCTGGTGCTGTCGGTCGTAGTGCTCGTGCGTCTCCATGATGCGCACGCCCGGGTAGCCGACGTCGGTGAACGGCGTCTGGTGGCCGCCGCGCCCGAACCGGTCGAGGCGGTAGACCATCATCATGTCGAGGTGGCGGATGTAGCGGTCGGCCATCGTGTCGACGAACCGGGCGAGGTTGCGGCTCGGGCCATCCACCTCGCCGCCGGTGAACCGCCGGATGCGGGTCTCGCGGGCGGTCTCCATGGGCCGCGTCGCCTCGGAGAAGACGCGGGCGCTCGTGTTGTCGCACACCCCGTCGATGCCGCACGTGTTGCCGATCATGTCGTTGTTGAGGACCGCCTCGATGTTCCAGCCCGCCTCGCGGGCGGCCTCGGCCATGATCAGGGCGCCGAAGAGGCCCTGCTCCTCGCCCGAGAGCCCGGCGTAGACGATCGTGCCGGGGAACGTGTACTGGCTGAGTACGCGCGCCGCCTCGATGGCGCCGGCCATGCCGGTGGCGTTGTCGTTGGCGCCCGGCGCGTCGATCTCGCCGTCGAGCGCGTCGGTCGCCCGGCTGTCGATGTCGCCCGACATGACGACGTAGCGGTTCGGGTCGGCCGTCCCGCGCTGGATCGCGAGGACGTTCACCACCTCGGTGGGGATGGGGATGCGGTCGGCCGTGATCACGCGACGCTGGACGACGATCTCGAGGCAGCCCCCGCACGCCTCGGAGACCTGCCGGAACTCGGCCTCGATCCACCGCCGCGCGGCGCCGATGCCGCGCGTCTCCGAGACGGTGTCGCTGAGGGTGTGGCGCGTGCCGAAGCCGGCCAGCGTGCGCACGTCGGCCTCGATTCGGTCGGCGCGGACGGCCGCGGCCACCTCGTAGAGGAGCGGCACCGAGGCGGGCGGCACCGGCCCGCCGACGAGCGAGTCGGGCCAGGCGACCAGGGCAGGCTGGTTGGGGTCGACCCCGGGCTGGGCGGCCGCGGCCAGGGGAAGCGCGACGACGAGGGCGAGGAGGACGCGACGCATCGGACAAGGGAGAGAGGAGCGCCCAACCTACGGGCACGGCGTTCCGGTACGGTCATTGGCGCACTGCCCCCGCGTTCCTCTGACGCGCTCTCTGGGCACTTCTGGAGGAAGTTCAGTAACGACCCCGTTACGGCCCTTCCACGCGGCCGGGTGCCCGAATATGAAGCTGTTCCCCAAGCTGATCTTCCTCTTCTGTTGTGCCGCCCTCGTCTGCTCGTCGGTCGGGGTGCTGATCGCGTGGCAGGTCGATCAGGCGGTCCTCCGCCTCGAAGACGTCGACACCCAGGCTCGCCCGCCCGTCGCCGAGTGGGACGTGCCCCGCGCGCAGGCCGCGATCGCCGAGGCGCAGGCCGTCCTCCCCGACACGGGTGCCGTGGCAGCGGTGGCCCTCTCCGAGGCCGAGCGGGCCATCGACGCCGTCGCGGTGGCCCTCGCGATGGAGCCGCGGTCGGTTGACGAGGGGGCCATCACGTCGGCGCGGGAGGCGATCTACCTGGCCCGCGGCCTGGCCCTCGCCCTGACGGTGGTCCCGTTCGGGCTGGCGTTCCTCCTCGGGGTCATTATCGCGCGGACGCTCGGGCGCCGCCTGGCCCGCATCGGGGCCGGCGCGCGCGCGATCGGCGAAGGGCACCTGGACCATCGCATCGACGACACGAGCGCCGACGAGGTGGGCCAACTGGCCCGTGCCCTCGACGACACCGCCCGCGCGCTCGCCGAGAGCATGGTCTCGAACGACCACCTCGACGCCATCATCGAGTCCATCGCCGACCCCCTCGGGGTGGTCGACGGCGACGGCGTCGTGCGCCGGATCAACCGGGCCGCCGCTGAGATCTTGCAGTCCTCCCCCGAGGCGGTCGTCGGGATGCCGGTGACGGAGCTGTTCGCGGCGCAGCCCGAGGAGCTGATGGCGTTCATCGCCGAGCTCTCGGGCCAGCCCGCCGTGACCGGCTTCGAGACGTACTTCCGACAGGCCGACGGGGGCCGCGTCCCGGTCCGCATCTCGGCGGCCAAGCTGCCGCGCACCGGCGACCGCACGCGGCCGGGCCTGGTCGTCGTGGCGCAGGACGTGACCGAGGTGCGGCAGGCGCACACCGACCTGCTGGCGGCCAAGGACCGGGCCGAGGAGGGCCAGCGGCTCGTCCGCACGATCGTCGACGCCATCCCGGACTTCATCTACGCCATCGACCGCGACGGGCGCTATACGCTCCGCAACCAGGTGGCCGCCGAGGTCCACGGCTTCGACGACCCCGAGGCGATGATCGGCCTCTCGGCGCGCGACCTCTTCGACGACGACACCGCGCGGCGCTACCACGAGATGGACCTCGCCCAGATGGCCTCGGGC
Organism: Bacteroidota bacterium; assembly: GCA_039024395.1. Taxonomy (GTDB): domain Bacteria; phylum Bacteroidota; class Rhodothermia; order Rhodothermales; family Rubricoccaceae; genus Rubrivirga. The sequence continues at coordinate 8,701 of JBCCQJ010000029.1, forward strand.
GACGTCCTGCTCGACTACGTCGACCGGGGCCACGACGGCCGCTGGCTGATGACGACCCAGGTGCCGCTGCGCGACGCCGACGGCGAGGTGACGGGGCTCGTCGGGATCGCGCGCGACATCACGGCCCAGAAGGAGGCCGAGGCCGAGCTGGTCGCCGCCCGCGACCGCGCCGAGGCGGCGACGCAGGCCAAGAGCGAGTTCCTGGCCAACATGAGCCACGAGATCCGCACGCCGCTCAACGGGGTCATCGGGATGACCGGCCACCTCCTCGAGACCGACCTCTCGGCCGAGCAGCAGGAGTTCACAGGCATCATCCGGTCGTCGGGCGAGGCGCTCCTCGGCATCATCAACGACGTCCTCGACTTCTCCAAGATCGAGGCCGGCATGATGGAGCTCGAGGACCAGCCGTTCCCCGTCCGCGCGTGCCTCGAAGACGCCCTCGACCTGGTTGCCTACCGCGCGGCCGAGAAGGGCATCGAGCTGGCCTACCTCGTCGACGACGCGGTGCCGACGCGCGTCCGGGGCGACGCGACGCGGCTCCGCCAGGTGATCGTCAACCTGCTCGCCAACGCGGTCAAGTTCACCGACGCCGGCGAGGTGGTGCTCGAGGTCGAGCCGTGCGACGCCGAGGCGGTGCCCGCGCACCTCGACCCGCCCCGCGACTGCGCCTCGGGGCTCCACCTCCGGATCCGCGACACGGGCATCGGCATCGAGCCCGAGGTGCTCGACGGCCTGTTCACCGCCTTCGCGCAGGCCGACGCCTCGACGACGCGCCGCTACGGCGGCACGGGCCTGGGGCTGGCCATCGCCCGGCGGCTCGTCGACGCGATGGGCGGCCGCATCTGGGCCGAGAGCGAGGTCGGCGTCGGCTCGACGTTCCACGTCGTCGTGCCGGCCGAGGCGCTCGACGCCGCCGGCCCGCCGCCGTCGTGCCGGGGCATGGACGACCTCGCCGGCCAGCGCCTCCTCGTGGTCGACGACACGGCCATCAACCGGCGCGTCCTCCAGGTGCAGGCCGAGCGGTGGGGGCTCGTCCCTGTCGTGGCCGCCTCGGGGCCGGAGGCGCTCGCGGCCCTCGCCACCGAGGGGCCGTTCGTGGCCGCCGTGCTCGACCTGCAGATGCCCGGCATGGACGGTGCCGACCTGGCCCGGCGGATCGCCGCCCGCCAGCCCGGCCTCCCGCTCCTCGTCCTCTCGTCGATGCACCTCCCCCCCGACGTGCCCGAGGGGGTGCTCTCGGCCGTGCTCTCGAAGCCGATCAAGCCCGACCACCTCTGCCGCGAGATCGTGCGCTCGGTCGAGGCGGCGTGCCGCGAGGAGCACCCCCCGGACGTGCCCTGCCCAGAACGCACCGACGCCGCGTCCGCCCCGGGCGCCGACGCGCCCCTCCGGATCCTGGTGGCCGAGGACAACACGGTCAACCAGCGGGTCGTGGCGCTCATGCTCGACCGCCTCGGGTACCGGGCCGACATGGTGGCCGACGGCGACGAGGTGCTCCCCGCGCTCCAGATGCGCGCGGACGCCGGCCAGCCCTACGACGTCGTGCTCATGGACGTGCGGATGCCCCGGCTGGACGGGATCGCGGCGACACAGCAGATCCGGGCGTCTGAGCTGGAGCCGCAGCCGCGCATCATCGCGATGACGGCCGACGTGACGCCGGAGAAGCGAGAGACCTGTCTGGCCGCCGGCATGGACGGGTTCTTGGGCAAGCCGATCGACCGCGACGCGCTCCGCGAGACCCTCGGCCAGGTGGTCGCCGAGCCGGCGCCTCCCGCCTCGGACCCGTTCGCCATCCTCCGCGATGCCGCCTCGGGGAACGACGACCTGTTCGAGAGCCTCGTCCAGGACGCTCGGGCCGACCTCGCCGGCGGCGTGCAGACCCTGAAGGCGGCTCTCCAGGAAGCCGACCTGGCCGAAGTGACGGCGTACGCCCACGCCCTCAAAACGGTCGCCGCGCTGCTGGGCCATGCGGCCCTGATGGACCACTGCGCCGCCGTGCAGGGCGCCGCCGAAGCGGGCGACCTCACCGCGGCCGTGCAGGCGTTCCTCCCCCTCCACGCCGAGGCGAAAGCCATCGAGCAGTCGACCGGCCCCGAGGCGGGTGCGCGCCCGGCCTTCCTGCCACCCCTCGACGGGGCGGCTCGCGCTCCGCTGACCTCGGACGGGTAGGCGCGGGAGCGCCCAGCGTCGCGCCCGACCTCGACACCCGGAGCCCGCCTCGATGTCCCCCGAGGCGGGTGTCCTGTCGGAACGCGCCGCCCGGCCCCGAGGCGGTCAGCGCTCGGCCTCCGGTCGGAGGTCGCGCCACGCCGGGTTCGCGGCATCGACGAGCGCCCTCTTCTTCTCGCGGCGCCACCCCTTGATCTGCTTCTCGCGCCGGATCGCATCGCGCACCTCGCCGAACGCCTCGATGTAGACGAGTCGGTGCGTCTGGTACCGTGCCGTGAACGCCTCGGCGTCGTCGCCCGCCTCGTGCTCGGCCAGCCGACGCGTGAGGTCACTCGTCATTCCGACGTACAGCACCGTCGTCTTGGCGTTGGTGAGGAGGTAGACCCAGTACGTCGTGCCGGGCATGGCGCGTATGCTCGTTGCTGGAGCATACGTCCGCCTCGGTGCCGGACCGCCTCGGTGCCGGACCGCCTCGGTGCCTGCAGGGCTGCACTCCGAGACGGTGGCATCTCGCCGCCTTGCTCCCGCCTCGGGGAGGCGTCGTCCCCTGACGACCACGCCGCCCCACCCACCGTGTCATCCCGAGCGAGCGCAGCGAGCCGAGGGATCTCCGGCGTGCACCCCTTCTGACCGGAGCGCGGCCCCGAGGCGGTCGCATCGAGGCGGTGCGCGACCGAGATCCTTCGGCTCCGGGCTGCGCCCTCCGCTCAGGATGACACCAAGGCGGGGTGGGCTCGGCCGCCTCGGAGCCGAGTCAGGCGAACTGCAGACGGCGGCCCTTGGGCTCGGGAACGGTGCGTCCCAACTCGCGGGCGGTCTCGATCCAGGCCCGGATGGCGTCCTCCACGCTCTCAACCGCCCCGGTGTAGCTCTCTCCGTGCGAGACGCATCCCGGAAGCTCGGGGACCTCGGCCACGTACGCGCTGTCCTCGTTGCTCCAGTAGAGGACGATCTCGTAGCGGGGGTCAGGAGCTTCCATCGTCGGCGAGCTGGTTCTCGGTGATGAGCGTGCGGGCCTTCTTGACGTAGACCGGCTTCAGCGGTTTCCGTTTGGGGATCGCCGAGACAGAGTCCATCCTCCGGGATGGCTCCGAGGCGGGGTGTGCCGGGCCGCCGCGGAGGCTAGCCGCCTCGGGGCGCGTCGGTGTCGTGGAGTTCGACGAGGGGAGCACCGGACCGGACCTGACCGAACATAGCCGGGAGCTGCGCAGCCAGGACCGCCTTCATCGAGGCGGTCGAGGTGTTTCCGACGCGCACCCAGATCACGGAGGGCGGCGCCCCGAGGCGACCGACCGCTTCTGGGAATCCGTCGTCCTTCGTCAGCACGACCGCGTTCGCCTCACGGGCCTTCTCGAAGATCTCGGGGTCCTTCGCGTGCCGCAGCCCGAGGTACTGAAGCGAGTACGCGTCCACCTCGGGGAACGTGGCCGTGATCCAGCGCGCGAGCGCGGGCGACAGGTGGGCGTCGATCCAGAGCGTCAGGCGGCTTTCGCCGGCTGGTTCGTCGCCTCGCTGGCGTACTTCAGGCTCGCCTCGACGTCGGCGAGTTCGAGGTACGGAAGCTCCTCGGTCACCGCCTCGGGGCTCAGGCCCGCTGCCAGGAGGTCCAGCACGTCCGACACGCGCACGCGCATCCCGCGAATGCAGGGGCGCCCCCCGCACTGCTCCGGGTCGATCGTGATGCGGCTCTGCCAGTCGGCCATGAGACTCGAACGCGCCTCGCACCGAGGCGGTGCCCGGAGGATAGGATCTCCAGAGCATCGCGAGACGGTCGAAAGCCGAGGCCTACCCAGAATCGCCTCGGAGCTGTGCCCGGTCAATCCGCCTCGGAGTGTTACGCACTCCGAGGTTTACGCACTCCGAGGCGTGATGCAAAACGCCCCCGGCTGGCGGACCAACCGGGGGCGCGGAGTGAGGCCGGGGCGCGAGGCCCCGGCGGAACGGGTCAGCCGCAGCCGGTCGAGGCCCCGCAGTTGGGGCAGCTGTAGCAGGCCCCGGCGCGGACGGTGATGCTCCCGCAGACGTGGCAGGCCGGCGCATCCTCCTGGTTTTGGAACGCGCCGACTGTGCTGCCCGACGGCGCGGCCGACAGCACCGCCTCGATGGTGCCGCCGACCAGGCTCGGCGCCTCGGCCGTGCGGCCTCCGTCGGCGACGGGCGGCGCGGTCGTGAACAGGTCGGCCTGCGTCTCGTCGGACGCCGGGCCGTGGCGGTCGGCCTCAGCCGCCACGGCCACGCTAGGGTTTACGGTCACCTCCTCCTCGGAGAGGTCCACCTCGGCGCCGTCGCCGCCGTCGAGGAACTTGAGGGACAGATACCGGAAGATGTAGTCCGTGATCGACTTGGCGATCGGGATCTGGGGGTTGTTCGTGAACCCGGCCGGCTCGAAGCGGACGTGCCCGAACTTGCTCACCAGGTCCTCGAGCGGCACCCCGTACTGGAACGCCAGCGAGATCGCCGTCGCGAAGCTGTCCATCAGCCCGGCGATCGTCGAGCCCTGCTTGGCCATCGTGATGAAGATCTCGCCCGGCCGGCCCGCGTTGCGGTGGCCCTCCGGGTAGAGGCCCACGTGGAGGTACCCCTCGTGGCCGGCCACCGAGAACTTGTGGGTCACCGACGGGCGCTCGTCCGGGAGGCGCTCGCGGTGCGGCCGGTAGATCACCTTCTCGACGATCTTCTCGACGATCCGCTCGGCCACCTCGGGGGGCGCGCCGGCGGCGCCGTCGCCCGAGACCGCCTCGGCGTCCGCCACCGAGGCGGCGTCGGCCTTTCCGCCACCGCTGGCTGTGTTGCCGTCCTTCTTGGTCGAGAGCGGCTGGCTGCGCTTCGAGTTCTCGCGGTAGATCGCGACCGCCTTCAGGCCCCACTCCCACGACTGCATGTAGGCGTCGGCGATGTCCTCGACGGTCGCGCTCTCGGGCAGGTTGACCGTCTTCGAGATCGCGCCCGAGATGAACGGCTGGCAGGCCGCCATCATCTTGATGTGGCCGAGGTGCGAGATCGAGCGCTCGCCGTTGAACGGCTTGAAGGCGCAGTCGAACACCGGCAGGTGCTCGCCGCGGAGGCCCGGCGCGCCCTCGATGGTGTCGTTGGCGTCGACGTGCTCGAGGATCACCTGGGCCTCCGCCTCGGTGTAGCCGAGCTGCGCGAGCGCCTCGGGGACCGTCTGGTTGACGATCTTCATCAGGCCGTCGCCCTTGCCGGCGAGCAGCTTGTACTTGACGAGCGCGAGGTCGGGCTCGATGCCCGTCGTGTCGCAGTCCATCATGAAGCCGATGGTGCCGGTCGGGGCGAGGACCGTCGCTTGCGCGTTGCGGTAGCCGTGCGCCTCCCCGAGGCGGACCATGCGGTCGGCCGATTCCTGGGCGGCCGTCCTGAGGTAGTCCGGGCACGAGGGGTGGATGTCGGCCACCGCGTCGCGGTGCATCCGCATCACCTCCAGGAAGGGCTCCTGGTTCTCGGCGTAGCCCTCGAACGGACCGATCTTCGTGTTGGCTGCGATCTCGGCGCTCCGGGCGTAGCCCTCGCAGTGCTCGATCGCCATGATGGCGCCGGCGACCGTGCGGCCCTCGTCCGAGTCGTACGGCAGGCCCATCGACATGAGGAGCGCGCCGAGGTTGGCGAAGCCGAGCCCGAGCGGCCGGAAGCGGTGGCTGTTGGCCGCGATCTTGGCCGACGGGTAGCCGGCGTTGTCGACCAGGATCTCCTGGGCCGTCAGGTAGATGCGGCTCGCGGCGCGGAGGCGCTCGACGTCGACCGTGCCGTCCTCACGCTGGAACTTGCGGAGGTTGAGCGACGCCAGGTTGCACGCGCTGTCGTCCAAGAACATGTACTCCGAGCACGGGTTGCTGGAGTTGATCGGGCCGGTGTTCTTGCAGGTGTGCCAGCGCTGGATCGTGTCCTCGTACTGCGCGCCCGGGTCGCCGCAGATGTGGGTGCCCTCGGCGATCTGGAGCAGCAGCTCCGAGGCGTCGACCTCCTCGACGGCCTCGCCCGACGTCACGGCCGTGAGCGCGAACGACGCGCCCTGGTTGGCGGCCTGCATGAACGCGTCGTTCAGGCGCACCGACTGGTTGACGTTCTGGAAGGCGACCGAGCCGTAGGCGGCGCCGTTGAACGAGCCGTCGTAGCCCTCCTCGATGAGCGCCCAGGCCTTCTTCTCCTCGGTCAGCTTGGCGTGGACGAACTCCAGGATGTCGGGGTGCCACACCTTGAGCGTCTGCATGATGGCCGCCCGGCGCGTCTTGCCGCCCGACTTGATCGTGCCGCCCGTCGCGTCCTGCACCTTCATGAACGAGACCGGCCCCGAGGGGGTGCCGCCGCCCGAGAGCTTCTCCTTCGACGAGCGCAGCTTCGACCAGTCGGCGCCGACGCCGGAGCCGAACTTGAACAGCCGCGCGCTCTCGCCCATGAGCTGCCAGATGTCGTCGACCGAGTCGTCGACCGAGATGATGAAGCAGGCGCTCGCCTGCGGCCGCTCGTACGGGTCGACGTCGACGACCTCACCTTTGTCGCGGTCCCAGCCCGAGATCGTCTTGCCGCCCGAGTCGCGGACCCCGTACTGGGCGCCGAGCCCGACGTTGAACCACACCGGGCTGTTGAAGGCGCCGTACTGGTTGGTGCAGAGCCACGTCAGCTCGTCGTAGAAGCGCTCGGCGTCCGCCTCGGTGGCGAAGTAGTCCTGGTCGCGGCCCCAGTCGGCAATGGTGCGGGTGACGCGGTGGACGAGCTGCTTCAGGCTGTGCTCGCGCTGGCCCTCGGCCGGCGAGCCGTTGCCCTGGGCGAGGTCGCCGTAGAAGTACTTCGACGCGACGACGTTGACGGCGAGCGGGCTGAACGCCGCCGGGAACTCGACGTCCTTCTGCTCGAAGATCGCCTCGCCCGTGTGGTTCTTGATCGCGGCGTCGCGCGTCTCCCAGGTGACGCTGTCGAACGGGTGCTCGCCTTCGGTCGAGAAGACGCGGTCGATCGTGAGGCCGCCAGACAGATCGACGGCGGGGGCCTTTTTCTTGGCCATAGGGTGGGGGGGACAGAGAGGGAAAAAAGAGCGCCCCGGGGCCTCGTCCGGACCCCGAGGGTCGCGGACGGCCGGAGACGCAGGGACCTTCATCGGGGGGACGGGGCGAGCGGGCGGCTCTCCTCAGAGCGTCGCCCGTGCTCAAAGCCCGCAGTGTGTGAAGGGGCGCTGAAGCGCACCTCAAGTAAGCCGTGAGGCGCAGGGCCGCGCAAGACCCTTCCATCCACGGGTTATCCACACGTATGGAGGCTCATTCGTCGGCCCATCCCGCCCCGGCGAACGACACGGCACACGACCGAAGCAGCCGATTCCATCCCCGAGGAGGATCCGTTATGCAGTACCCAGGAAATCCACTATGTGGAAAAAGATGTGAGAGGCGGCGGCCATCCACACACCAATGGAGCCGTTATGTCGGGCACGGGCAGCGCTCCAGTGGGGCGGGCCCCGCCGCGACAATATCCGTTATCCGGGGGCACCGCCTCGGTGGGGCGCCGGCCCCCCAGCAGCAGGCTAGTCGTCCTCGTCGTCAAAGTCGAACGCGTCGTCGTCGAAGGCCTCGTCATCGAGGTCGTCGTCGTCCAACTCGAGATCATCCAGGTCGAGGTCGTCGTCCAAATCGTCCAGGTCGTCGTCGTCCAGGTCGTCGTCGTCCAGGTCGTCGTCGAGGTCGAGGTCGTCGTCGAAGTCCGAGAAGTCGTCCATGACAGGCGGGGCTGACGGGCACGCCGAGTCTACCGCGGCCGACGGTGCCGGGCAAGCACGATGGGCGCGCCGGTGGCCTTCGCCCGAGCGAGTGAATCGGACGGGAAAGCGCCGGGCGCGCCGCCTCGGTGCGGACCCCGAGGCGGCCGCCGCCGTACCTTCGCCGCCCGAGAATCCGCGCTTCCATGTTCGACGACCGCTCTGCCTACCCCCACCCCGACGAGTTCAAAGTCGTCCGGCCCGAGTACTCCGACCCCGACGAGGAGGGCGACGACGTGATCGCGACCCTCCGCATCGAGCCGTTCAAGGTCGACGGCTACAGCGCGACGCGGCCCGGCGCCCGCCGCGCGGCCCTCTACGAGGCGGCCAAGGAGTACCGCAGCTACCACCCGAGCTACCGGATCGAGAGCCCCTTCCCGGCCGAGTTCACCGACACCGAGGGCCGGTCCTGGACGCGCGTGCCGCCGAGCCAGCGCGACGCCCTCGGCGACTACGAGTTCGAGGACGAGGACGGCGAGGACTCGACCGACATCGAGCAGATGCTGCTCTGGGACGTCCGCCCCGAGCCGGTCTACGACGACGAGGACGAGTAGCACTCCTCTCCGAACGATCATCTTCACGCCGTGCCCTCCTCGGGGCGCGGCGTTTTCTTTGGGCGTCCCTCTCGCCTCGTCGCCATGCGCCTGCTCCTCCTCGCCCTCGTCTCGCTCGCCGCCTCGGGGTGTGCGCCGACCGTCACCGCGGTCTCGTCGACGCCCTCGGGGCAGGCCGCCATCGAGCGGGCGGTCCAGAGCGCGTTCGTCCGCGCGGGCCTCGCGCAGCCGGTCGCCATGGCCGACTCGGTGGCGCTGCCGCCGTCGCTCGTGGCCGGCCCGATGCTGGCCGACGTGACGCACCGGAGCGCCGTCGTGTGGGTGCAGACGAGCGCGCCGGCCGAGGTCGCCGTCGAGGCGGTCCCGGTCGCGGTCGACACCGCCGAGGCGGTCGCGGCCACGGCGACGACGGCCGACGACGGCACCGCCTCGGTGCGGCTCTTCGGCCTCATGCCGGGCGTGACGTACGACTACCGCGTGCTCGTCGACGGCACCGACGTGACGCCGCTCGCCTACCCGACCACGCTCACCGCCCAGCCGCTCTGGCAGTGGCGCACCGACCCGCCCGAGTTCACCGTCGCCTTCGGGTCGTGCTACTACAGCAATGACGCGCCGTTCGACCGCCCCGGCGACCCGTACGGCGGCCCGACGAGCATCTTCGGCGCCATCCACGCCCTCCGCCCCGACGCCATGCTGTGGCTGGGCGACAACGTCTACCTCCGCGAGGTCGACTGGTGGAGCGTGCCCGGCATCGGCTACCGCTACCGCCACGCCCGCGCCGAGCCGAACCTCCAGCCGCTCCTCGCCTCGACGGCCCACTACGCGACGTGGGACGACCACGACTACGGCCCCAACAACTCCGACCGGTCGTACGTCCTCAAGGACGCCGCGCTCGCCACGTTCCAGCGCTACTGGCCCAACCCGACGTACGGCGTCGGCGGGGTCAAGGGCGTGTTCACGCAGTTCGAGTGGGCCGACGTCGAGTTCTTCCTCGTCGACAACCGCTACCACCGGGCGCCCAACGACGCCCCCGAGGCGGAGCGCACGATCCTCGGGGCGGAGCAGATGCAGTGGCTCCTCGACGCGCTCACGGCCAGCCAGGCGACCTTCAAGGTGATCGTGAGCGGTGGGCAGGTGCTCAACCCGGTCGCCGTGTTCGAGAACTACGTCGCCATCGCGCCGGCCGAGCGGCAGGCGCTCCTCGACGGCATCGCGGCGCGCGAGATCGACGGCGTCGTGCTCCTCTCGGGCGACCGCCACCACGGCGAGCTGATCCGGATCGACCGCGAGGGCACGTACCCGCTCTTCGAGTTCACGTCGAGCCCGCTCACGGCCGGTGCCTCGACGTACGCCCTCCGCGACGACTCGCCGGAGCGCGACAATCCGGCCCGCATCGAGGGCACGCTCATCGCCGGGCAGCGCCACTTCGGGACGGTGACGGTGTCGGGCGAGCGCACCGACCGCACGATGACGATGCGCGCCTACGACGGCGAGGGCGGCCTGCTGTGGGAGGAGTCGGTCCGCGCCCGTGACCTCCGCACGCCCCGCGACTGACCGCCTCGAGGTGGTTGTGGGGGTTGGCCCGAGGCGGCTGACGCTACCGGCGAATGAAGAAGGGAGCGCCCCACATTCTGTAGTAGAACATGCTTGTGTATGGACTTCGACTCAGCAGAGGCGCTTCTGAGTACTCTTTGAAGCCTAGCCCCGGTGGTGAGATAAATAGTTCAACCTCCGTATCTCGACCGCTCGACACAAGCACGCAGTCTGCTCCTTCTGCAGAGCCGATGTTTGCGCGCAGACAAATGATCCCCGGTGCTCCGCTCAGCACGGGGATTTGGAAGCGGCCATTTTCATCTGATGTGCCGAAATCGCCTGTCGGGTGCCAGTCTATGTCGAACAGGTAGAGGTTGACGTTGGGAAGCGGGCGCCCCTGGATATCCAGAGCGGTGCCAGAGATAGTCCCGATGGGCTGTGAGGTTGCCTGGGTGGCTATCAGGAGGAGGACAAGCGTCCAGAAAGGAGCAAGGCGAGGCAAGACGGAGTGCGCAGTAGAGATGGAGGATCGGTCGAGCCAGGATAGGAAAGGTCTCGGATTTGTCAGACTTCCGGCCGGCGGGCTGTACGCACGTATCGACATTGAGAGTGAACGCGCACCCCGAAGCCGTCTGCCCCGAGGCGGATCACAACTCCCGCTCGGGGTCAATCAAGAACACCGCGCCGGTGCGTGGCGCCATCGTGTACGTCGGCCCATTCGCCTCGGGGAGCGGCCCGACAGTGAACGGGATCGTCGTGCCGTCGACCGGAACGCCCACGCGCTGCGGCCGGTCGGCGAGGTTGACGACCACCGTCGCCGCCTCGGAGTCGGTCTGGCGTGTGAACCGGAGCACATCCCCGAAAGCGTCCCACTCGAGCGTGCCGCGCGTCCAGAGGTCGAGGTGCGCGCGCCGCAGGGCGAGCGCTCGGCGGGTGGCCCCGAGCACGTCGCGGTCGATGCGGACCGGGTCCGGCGGCCGCGTGGTGCCGTCGGGCAGCGCCACCTCGGGGGCGTAGGTCAGCTCCGGCCAGAGCATCGGCTTGCGGTCGTCAGGGTCGTCGGCGCCCCACATTCCGACCTCGTCGCCGTAGTAGACGTGCGGCGCGCCGGGCAGCGTGGCCTGAAGCAAGCGGAACAGCGCCACCGACCGCCACGCCTCGGGGCCAGGCCGCGAGACGTCGTAGCCGGGCCGGTTGCGGGGCGTCTCCTCGTTCTTGTACGGCACGCCCGCGTTCTGGAGCGTCGTCGCCAGGCGCGGCGTGTCGTGGCTGCCCGACATCGACATCAGCGCCGGGAGGTGCTCCGGCGGCACGTCGGCGTAGACGGCCTCCAGCTCCGAGGCGGCGTCGACGGCTGAGATCTGCGGTCCGGCCGGGTCGAGGAGCTGGCGGAGCGGGCGGAACGGCCGGTAGTGCATCACCGAGTCGAACACGTCGCCGAGGTAGGGCGCCGGGTTCATCATCGTCTCGGGCCAGTCCTGCCACCAGATCTCGCCGATCAGCACCGCCTCGGGGTTGACCGTCTTGACGAAGCGACGGTAGTCGCGCCAGAACCCGAGCGGCACCTGCTCGGCGACGTCGAGGCGGAAGCCGTCGACGCCGTCGGAGGGGTCGCCGTCGCCGTCGGGGTCGAGCCAGCGGAGCGTGACCGCGAAGGCGTGGCCTTTGGGGCCGGGCGCGAGGTCGCCGTCGAGCGGGACGCCCGCCTCGGGGTCGCCCGTGAGGTCGGTCTTGCGGAACTCGGGGAGCGTGGCGACGCCCGCCCAGCCGGTGTAGGCGAACTCGTCGGCCTCGGTGGCCGGGTCGTCCCAGGCGTCGATGCGGTACCAGTCGGCATAGGGCGAGTCGGGGCCATTCTCGAGGACATCCTGGAAGGCCCAGAACTGGGTGCCGGTGTGGTTCCACGAGTAGTCGAGCACGACGCGCATGTCGCGGGCGTGGGCCGCCTCGAGGAGGTCGAGGAGGAGCGCGTCGGCGGCCGTCGTCGACCACGTCTCGGGGTCCTCGGGGTCTTCGACGGCGATCATCGCGCGGTCGCCCTCAGGGTCGGGCCCGAAGTGGGGGTCGACGTGCCGGAACGCGCGCGCGTCGTACTTGTGGAGGCTCGGGCTGTCGTTGACGGGGTTAAGGTAGAGCGCCGTCACGCCGAGCGAGTCCAGATACGGGAGGGCGTCGAGGACGCCCTGGAGGTCGCCGCCGTAGCGCCGCGCCTGCGCGGTGAAGTAGAAGTCCCCGTCTCGGAGCTTCCGCTCCCAGTCGGCCTGGGCGTACCAGTCGGAGGTCCACGCCGAGACCTGCCACCCGGCCTCCCGCAGCGAGTCCTCGCCGACGGTCGGCCACGACCCCTCCATCGAGGCGGGCGTGGGGTCGTTCGCCGGGTCGCCGTTGCGGAAGCGCTCGGGGAAGATCTGGTACCAGACCGCCTCGGCGGCCCAGGCCGGCGGCGTGTCGGCGACGGCCACCGAGAGGTCTGCCTCGGGGTCGAGCGGGTTCACGGACGGTCCCGAGGCGGGCTCGATGCACCCGCTCAGGGCGAGGCCGGCGAGAGACACGGAGAGCAGCGCACGCATGGCGGAAGCTACCCCGAGGCGTCCCGGCGGTAGCTTCGAGGGCTCTGCTCCTGCCCCGTTGCGCGCCGCCCCGTCCCTGCTCCAGACCGTCGCCGCCGAGCTGCGCGCGCTCGACGTCTCGGCGCGCGCGCTGCGGCAGTTCGGCCTCGTGGTCGGCGCGGTGCTCCTCGCCGTCGCGGCGGTCCTGGCGTGGCGGGCCGGGTGGTCGCTCTCGCCCGTCGCCCGGGTCCTCCTCGGGGGCGGAGGCACGCTCGTTCTCCTCGGGGCCGTCGCGCCGCGCGTGCTGCGGCCGGTCCACCGCGTGTGGATGGCGCTCGCGTTCGCGCTCGGGTTCGTGATGACGCGCGTGATCCTGACGCTCGCCTTCGCCCTCGCCTTCGTGCCGATGGGCCTCGTGCTGCGGCTCCTCGGCAAGGACCTCCTGCGCCGCCGCCTCGACCCCGAGGCGGAGTCGTACTGGATCCCGCGCGCCGACGGCGGCCCCGACCGCGAGCAGCTCGAACGGTATTTCTAGTGCGTGGGGCGTGGTTCGTAGGCACTCGATTGAGAACGGGGGCGTCGGGTCGCAAGCGCACATCCCACGTCCCACGGCCGACGCACAAGGCCCTATGACCATCCTCGGCATCTCGTGCTTCTACCACGACGCGGCGGCGGCGCTCGTCCGCGACGGCGAGATCGTGGCGGCGGCCCAGGAGGAGCGGTTCTCGCGGCGCAAGCACGACCCCGAGTTCCCCGCCCAGGCCGTCGCCTTCTGCCTCGCCGAGGCGGGCATCGAGGCGGCGGAGCTGGACGCGGTCGCGTTCTACGACAAGCCGCTGCTGACCTTCGAGCGGCTGCTCGAGACCTACCTCACGTACGCACCTCGGGGCCTGCGGTCGTTCCTGCAGGCGATGCCGGTCTGGCTCAAGCGCAAGCTCTGGATCCCCGACCTCCTCCGCACCGAACTGGGCGGCTACGACGGGCCGCTCGTCTTCGCCGAGCACCACCGGAGCCACGCCGCGAGCGCCTTCTTCCCGTCGCCCTTCGAGCGGGCCGCCGTGCTGACGACCGACGGCGTGGGCGAGTGGGCGACCACGAGCTGGGGCGTGGGCGAGGGGAGCGCGCTCGACCTGCGCGCCGAGGTCCACTTCCCCCACTCGCTGGGGCTGCTCTACTCGGCGTTCACGTACTTCTGCGGCTTCCGCGTCAACTCGGGCGAGTACAAGCTGATGGGGCTCGCGCCCTACGGCGCGCCGCGCTACGTCGACACGATCCTCTCGGAGCTGGTCGACCTCAAGCCGGACGGCTCGTACCGCCTCCACGACGACGCCTTCACGTACGCCCACGGCCTGCGGATGACGGGCCGGCGCTTCGAGGCGCTGTTCGGCGGCCCGCGCCGCGAGCCCGAGAGCCCGCTCACCGCGCGCGAGATGGACCTCGCCGCCTCGGTGCAGGCCGTCACCGAGGAGGTCGTGCTGCGGATGGCGCGGCACGTCCACGCCGAGACCGGCGAGCCGAACCTGTGCCTCGCGGGCGGCGTGGCGCTCAACTGCGTCGCCAACGGGCTGCTGCTGCGCGAGGGGCCGTTCGAGCGCGTCTGGATCCAGCCGGCGGCGGGTGACGCGGGCGGGGCGCTCGGGGCGGCGCTCGTCGCCACCCACGAGTGGGCCGGGCACGGGCGGACGGTCCGCCTCGGAGACGCCATGCAGGGCGCGGCCCTCGGCCCGTCGTGGACGCCCGGCCAGGTCCAGACCGCCCTCGACGCCGAGGGCCTCCCGTACGACCGCCTCGACGCCGAGGCGGACCTCGTCGGCCGCACGGCGGAGCTGCTGGCCGAGGGGCAGACGGTCGGGTGGTTCCAGGGCCGCGCCGAGTTCGGGCCGCGGGCGCTCGGCGCGCGCTCGATCCTCGCCGACCCGCGCGGGCGCGAGGTCCAGCGCACGGTGAACCTCCAGATCAAGTTTCGCGAGAGCTTCCGGCCGTTCGCGCCGTCGGTCCTCGCCGAGCGCGCCGACGAGTTCTTCGACCTCGGAGGGCAGGGGGCAAGCGGCACGAGGCAAGAGGGCGATCCAGATCCTTCCCCCTTCCCCCATGCCCCTTCCCCCGAGAGCCCCTACATGCTGCTCGTCGGGCCGGTGCGGGGCGCCGAGGTCACGGGCGAGGGGCTGGACCGCCTCGGGGGGATCGAGGGCCCCCTCCCGGCCGTCACGCACGTCGACGGCTCGGCGCGCGTGCAGACCGTCACCGAGGCCCGCAACGGGATCTACTACCGGCTCCTGAAGGCGTTCGAGGCGAAGACCGGGTGCCCGGTGCTCGTCAACACGTCGTTCAACGTGCGCGGCGAGCCGATCGTCCACAGCCCTGCCGACGCCGTCCGCGTCTTCCGGCAGACCCACATGGACGCGCTCGTCGTCGGCCCGTTTGTGGTCACCAAGGCGATGCTCCCCGAGGCGGAGCGGGAGGCGTTTACGCCCGAGCAGATCGAGGCGGCGTACGGTCTCGACTGACGTGCCGCGGGCGGGCGAATTCACGGGCGGTGGGATCTGAGCGTCTGAAAAGGGGTACTTTGCCGTGACCGAGCCCGTGGCGACCGCCCGATTCCGCGCTGTCGTTCGCGGGCTCTTTGTTTACCCGGAGCACGCGGGGCCGACAGATCCGAGTCGAGCTTTCTGGCCCACCGTCTTTCGCCTTTCCCTGTCGGCGCTCCTCTCCTCACACCCGCAGACATGAAGAACATCTATGTCGCCAACCTCCCGTACTCGACGGGGGACGACGAACTCCGCGCCACCTTCGAGGCGTACGGCACGGTCGACAAGGCCACGGTCATCAAGGACCGCGACACGGGCCGCTCGCGCGGCTTCGGCTTCGTCGAGATGAGCAACGACGACGAGGCCAACGCGGCCATCGAGAACCTCAACGGCTCCGACATGGGCGGCCGCCCGCTCACCGTCAACGAGGCGCGTCCGCGCCAGCCCCGCCAGGGCGGCGGCGGGGGGGGCGGCTACCGCGGTGGCGGTGG
>JBCCQJ010000030.1:0-22917 GCA_039024395.1 Bacteroidota bacterium
CCGACCGCGGACCACCGCAAGGACGACGGACGGCGGACCGCAGACGACGGCCTGAGGGTGCGCGCCGTGGGACCGGTGCCTCGGGAAGACACGGACCGCCGTGGGTCACCGCCTCGGGGCCAGGGACGGCGGCCGATTCGTCGCCCCTGGCCCCGAGGCGGTGACCCACGGCGGTCCGTGTCTTCCCGAGGCACCGGTCCCACGGCGCGCACCCTCAGGCCGTCGTCTGCGGTCCGCCGTCCGTCGTCCTTGCGGTGGTCCGCGGTCGGCCGTCAGCGGTCGTGCCGCTCCGAGGCGGCCCGCCGTCCCCGTCCCGGGCTCTTCACCAAATGCTCCGCCGCCAGGTCCCGCCCCGGTTGGTCGCGCTGCGGGGGGGCCGGTATCTTGGCTGCCCGTCTCCGCCGCCTCTCTGCCGGCCCGGCCGTCCTTCACCCCACCATGCTGGAGCCGTTCCTGTTCTTCGTGTTTGCCGTGTTCGCCGTCGCGGGCGGCGTCGGGATGCTGGTCTCCAGGAGCCCGGTCAACAGCGCGCTCTGGGTGATCCAGTCGATGCTGGCGATCGCGTGCCTCTACCTGACGCTGAATGCCGCGTTCATCGGCGTCGTGCAGATCCTGGTCTATGCGGGCGCCATCATGGTGCTGTTCCTGTTCGTGATCATGCTCCTCAACCTCGAGGACATGCCGCGGATCGAGGGCGTCTCGTGGTCGAAGGTGACGGCGTTCGTGGCCGGCGTGGGCGTGCTGGCGCTGCTGCTGACGGTGGTCACGGTCCAGTTCGACGGCGCCGTCGACGTCCCCGAGGCGACCGAGCCCGTCGAGGCCACCTCGGTGGAGGCCCTCGGCGTGGCGCTCCTGACGCGGCACGCGTTCACGCTCCAGATCATCGGCGCGCTCCTCCTCGCCGCGACCATCGGCGCGGTCCTCCTCGCCAAGAAGCGGTTCGTCTAGGCCCTATGGACCTCAACTGGTACCTCGCGCTCAGCGCCATCCTGTTCACGATTGGGGTCGTCGGCGTGCTCACGCGGCGCAACGTGATCGTGATTCTGCTGAGCGTCGAGATGATGCTGAACGGGGTGAACCTGTCGCTGGTCGCGTTCAGCCAGGCCTTCGGCGACGTCGACGGGCAGATCCTGGTCTTCTTCGTGATGAGCGTCGCCGCCGCCGAGGCAGCCGTCGGGCTCGCCATCGTGATCGCGCTCTTCCGCAACAAGCTGACGGTCAACGTCGACGAGATCCGCCTCTTTCGCGGCTGACGCCGCTCCGTAGGGCGTGGGTCGTAGGGCGTCGCCCCTGCACGAAGCGCCCCCTACGCACCACGTCCCACGACCCACCCCATGGAACTCCTCGTCCGGCTCATCCTGCTCCCGCCGCTGCTCGTCGCGGCGTTCAACGGGATGATGGGCCTGTTCTGGCCTGCCTGGCGGACGAATGAGCGGCTGATCGGCGGGCTGGCGACGGCGGCGGTGGCGGTCCCGTTCCTGGTCACGGCGTCGATCTTCTTCGGCTTCCACGGGCCCGACGGCGCGAACGCCGCCCCCGAGGTGGTGCGCTACTTCACGTGGCTCGCCGCGGGCGACCTCGTCGTCGACTTCGCCTACCGGATCGACCAGCTCTCGCTGCTGATGACGATGATCGTCACCGGCATCGGGTCGCTGATCCACCTGTACTCGATCGGGTACATGCACGGCGACAGCGGGTACTGGCGCTTCTTCGCGTACCTGAACCTGTTCATCTTCGCGATGCTCAACCTGGTGCTCGCGGACAACCTGCCGGTGCTGTTCCTCGGGTGGGAGGGCGTCGGGCTGTGCAGCTACCTGCTGATCGGGTTCTGGTACACCGACCTCAAGAACTCGGCGGCGGCCAACAAGGCGTTCATCGTCAACCGGATCGGCGACTTCGCCTTCCTGCTGGCGATGTTCATCATCTTCCAGACCGTCACCGCGGCGCAGGCGGGGCCGTTCGGGCTCGACTTCGGGACGCTCCTCTCGGCCGAGACACTGGCCCTCTTCGACAACCGCACCGGCTTCTGGGTCTGCGTGCTGCTCTTCATCGGGGCGACGGGCAAGAGCGCGCAGATCCCGCTCTTCGTGTGGCTGCCGGACGCCATGGCCGGCCCGACGCCCGTCTCGGCGCTTATCCACGCGGCCACGATGGTCACCTCGGGGCTCTACCTGCTCGCGCGGCTGAGCGAGCTGGTGTTCCTGGCGCCGGCGGCGATGGCGATCATCGCCGTCATCGGCGCGCTCACGGCCATCATGGCCGCGACGGTCGCGATCACGCAGAACGACATCAAGAAGGTGCTGGCCTACTCGACGGTCAGCCAGCTCGGCTACATGTTCCTGGCGGCCGGCGTGGGCGCCTACTTCGTGGCCATCTTCCACGTGATGACCCACGCCTTCTTCAAGGCGTGCCTGTTCCTGGGGAGCGGCAGCGTGATCCACTCGATGCACCACGTCGAGCACGAGCTGGAGCACAAGGGGCTCGTCCCGTCGTCCCACGGGCACGGCGACGACCACGGCCCCGAGGCGGCGTCCCCCGCCTCGACGACGTACGCGACGCTCCCGTACGACGGCCCCTTCGACGCGCAGGACATGCGCACGATGGGCGGCCTCAAGACGTACATGCCCTGGACGCGGTGGACCTTCCTGATCGCCACCCTCGCGATCGCCGGCATCCCGGGGCTCGCCGGCTTCTTCTCGAAGGACGAGATCCTGTTCTTCGCCTTCAAGGCCGGCTACGACGGGACCATCATCCCGAGCGCCGTTGCCTACGGGGTCTGGGTCGTCGGGCTCATCACGGCGCTGCTCACGGCCATCTACATGACGCGGGCCTACCTGCTCACGTTCGAGGGCGACCCGCGCTGGCCGGACGCGCTCGACACGCACCCGCACGAGAGCCCGCGGACGATGACGATCCCGCTCGCCGTGCTGGCCATCTGCTCGTTATTCGGTGGCCTTCTCGGCTTGCCGCCCGCGATCACGAAGACGTTCGGGTGGCCCGACAGCTGGATCCACCACTGGCTCGGGTCCGATTACGGTGGCCCGGTCGCCGACGCGGTCTACGAGATCAAGCCGGACAAGGGCCTCGAGTGGGCGCTGCTTGGGCTCGGGGCGTTCATCGCCATCGTCGGCGTCGGCCTCGCGTGGAAGTACTTCCGCTTCGGCACGCGCGGCCCCGAGGCGGACCGCACGGCGCAGAAGGTGTTCGGCCTCTTCTACCGGCCCGCCAGCCACGTCTGGGGCTGGGACCCGTTCTACAACGCCACGTTCGTCCGGGCGACGGTCGAGGGCGCCCGCAAGGTGTTCGCGCCGTTCGACAAGAACGTCGTCGACGGCCTCGTGATGGGCACGGCCGCCTCGGTGCGGGGCCTCGCGTCGCGGCTGCGCGGCGTGCAGACGGGGGTGGTGCAGACGTACGCGCTCGGCATCGCGCTCGGCGTGGTGGCCGTCGTCGCCCTGATCCTGTTCTTGTGATGGCCGGCGCCGCGCCTGCTTCCACCGCTTGCGGAGACGCCCCAGCGGGGCGTCTCTACAACGGGTCCCGCCTCGGGGGCCACTGCTGCATCTGATACATGCCCGACTGGCTCCTCTCGCTCGTCATCTTCCTGCCGGCCCTCGGGGCGCTGGGGCTCCTCGCGCTGCCGAGCGTGAACGCGATCCGGTGGACGTCGCTGGCCGTCACGACGCTTACGTTCGTGCTGTCGCTCGGGCTGTGGGTCGGGTTCGACGCGGCGGTGTCGACGGCGACGGCGCCCCAGATGGCGACCCGCGCGACGTGGTTCGGGAGCGTCGACATCACCTACTTCGTCGGGATCGACGGCCTGAACCTGCTGCTGATCCTGCTGACGACGCTCCTGGGGCCGATCATCGTTCTCTCGTCGTGGACCTACATCGGCAAGGCCCACAAGGGGTACTACGCGCTGATGCTGCTCCTCGAGACGGGCGTGCTCGGCGTGTTCGCGGCCTTCGACGTCTTCCTGTTCTACATCTTCTTCGAGCTGACGCTGATCCCGATGGTGTTCATCATCGGCATCTGGGGTGGCGAGGACCGCGTCTACGCGGCGGTCAAGTTCGTGCTCTACACGCTCGTCGGGTCGCTGCTGATGCTCGTCGGCGTGCTGTGGCTCGGGTTCGCGGCTGGGGCCGCCCTCGACGTGCCCGGCGGGTTCACGACCGACTGGTACAAGCTGGTCCAGTTCGGCGTGCCGCTCGGCGCGCAGTGGTGGCTGTTCCTGCTCTTCGGGCTCGCGTTCGCGATCAAGGTGCCGCTCTTCCCGTTCCACACCTGGCTGCCCGACGCCCACACGCAGGCGCCGACGGGCGGCTCGGTGATCCTGGCCGGCGTGCTGCTCAAGATGGGGACGTACGGCCTGCTCCGGTTCGTCATCCCGTTCTTCCCGAACGCGAGCCAGGAGTTCGCGATGCCGATCGCCATCCTGTCGGTCGTCGGGATCGTCTACGGCGCGCTCGTGGCGTTCGCGCAGACCGACGTCAAGAAGCTCGTCGCCTACTCGTCGGTGAGCCACCTCGGGTTCGTGGTGCTCGGCGTGTTCGCGTTCAACACGGTCGCGGTGCAGGGCGGGCTGATCCAGATGGTCAACCACGGGATCTCGACGGGCGCGCTCTTCCTCATCATCGGGATGATGTACGAGCGGCGGCACACGCGCGCGATGGCCGACTTCGGCGGCATCGCCAAGTCGGTGCCCGTGCTGACCTTCTTCATGCTCTTCAGCGTGTTCGCGAGCGCCGGCCTGCCGGGCCTCAACGGGTTCGTGGGCGAGTTCATGATCCTGATCGGCTCGTGGGCCTCGCCGACGGTCGGCCACCCGCTGGTCGTCGCCCTCGCCACGACGGGCGTCATCTTCGCCGCCGTGTACCTGCTGTGGATGGTCTACCGGACCTTCTTCGGCGAGATCACCGACGAGGCGAACGCCGAGATGGAAGACCTCAACGGCCGCGAGATCGGGCTGCTGCTCCCGCTGGCGGCGCTGATGCTGCTCCTCGGCTTCTGGCCGACGCCGTTCCTCCAGCAGTCCGAGCGGGCGGTCCAGTCGGTGATCGCCACCTCGGTGGCGAAGGCCGAGGCCATCGAGGCGGCCGACCCCGAGGTGGCCGTGGTGGTGCCGGTCGTGTGGCCGGACGACGTCGCGCTGGCAGACTAACTCCCTCCCCTCATGGCCCGAATCGGCTCGCTCCTCGTTCTCCTCCTCGTCGCGCTGGGGCCGGCGGCGCATCCCGCCTCGGCGCAAGACGCCTCCGCGGCGCCCGCCTCGACGGCGCCCGCCTCGGCCGTGCTCGCCTCCGCGGCGCCCGCGGTCGACGCGCCTGCAGCGGAGGTGCCCATCGTGACCGTCGCGGCGGCGGCCGCGGCCGGCAGCGAGATGCCGCCGGTGTGGCTCGTGATCCCGTTCGCGGCGCTCCTGCTGGCGATCGCGACCGGCCCGCTGTTCTACCCCCACTTCTGGCACCACCACTACCCCAAGATCGCCGTCGCGCTCGGCGCCGTCACGGCGTCGTACTACTTCTTCTTCCTGCGGGCCGACGGCGAGCTAGTGCCGATCGCCATCCTGCACGCGGCCGAGGAGTACTTCGCCTTCATCGCGCTCCTGGGCTCGCTCTACGTCGCCTCGGGGTGCATCCTGATCAAGACCGACTTCGCCGGCACGCCGCGCACGAACTCGATCCTGCTGCTGATCGGGGCGGTGCTGAGCAACTTCATCGGGACGACCGGTGCCTCGATGCTGCTCATCCGGCCCTACATGCGTCTCAACGCGGGCCGGCTGAAGCCGTACCACATCATCTTCTTCATCTTCATCGTCTCGAACGTGGGCGGGGCGCTCACGCCGATCGGCGACCCGCCGCTGTTCCTCGGCTTCCTGCGCGGCGTCCCGTTCTTCTGGACCGTGGTCAACGTCTGGTACATCTGGCTGCCGACGATCCTGCTGCTGACAGCCGTCTTCTACGTCGTCGACCGCCGCAACAAGGCCGTCAGCATGCGCGGCGCCACCGAGGCGGCCGGCCAGGACGTGGCGCCCGGCGACCTCCCCGGCGCCGACGCCGTCCCCGAGGCGCCGGGCGTGCGCACCGTCGAGGGCATCCACGTCGAGGGCGAGATGCGCGTCGACCTGACCCGGAGCGGCGCCAACCCGAAGCAGCTCGAGATCGAGGGCAAGGCCGGCTTCGCGTGGCTGGCCGTGGTGATCGCGGCCGTCTTCATCGACCCCAAGGTGATCCCTTCGCTGCAGGGCACCCCGCTCGACCTGATCGGCACGTTCCACCTCCCGTTCGGCATCCGCGAGGTGATCATGGGGGCCGTGGCCTTCCTGGCGTACCGGACGGCCAACAAGGCGATCCTGCAAGGCAACGACTTCAACTTCGAGCCGATCAAGGAGGTCGGCTTTCTATTCATCGGCATCTTCCTGACGATGCAGCCGGCGCTGACGCTGATCGGCGCCTACGCGGCCGAGAACGCCGACGCCCTCGGGGTGACGAGCTTCTACTTCGGCACGGGCGTGCTCTCGGGCGTGCTCGACAACGCGCCGACCTACGTCAGCTTCCTCTCGGCCGCGATGGGCAAGTTCGGGATGGACGTGAACACGCCGGAGATGGTGCGCGCGTTCGCCGAGGGCGGCGCCGAGACGGGCTTCTTCCTGCTCGCCATCTCGGTCGCCTCGGTGTTCTGGGGCGCGCTGACCTACATCGGCAACGGCCCCAACTTCATGGTCAAGGCCATCGCCGAGTCGTCGGGCGTCGAGACGCCGTCGTTTGTGGGCTACGTCGTCCGCTACTCGCTCCCGATCCTGGTCCCGATCTACGTGGTCGTGTGGCTCGTCTTCTTCTCGGGCTACGTGCTCCCGACGCCCCTCTCTGACCCCGAGGCGGCGCAGGCCGTGATCGAGGCCGCCACGCAGGCGCCGGGCGTCCTGCTCTCCCTCCCGATGTGAGGTCGGGGTTCACAACGCGGAGTTCGACGCCGGACCCGACGGAACTCTGAACTCTGAACGCTTCCGATGCCTTCTCGCGATCCCCTGTCCCCAGCCGACCTCGAGGCGGCGCTCGCCTCCCTCGGCGGGTGGCGCGCCGAGGCGGACGGCGACGGCAATCGGATCGTCCGCGAGTTCCGCCTCGGGGACTTCCGGGCCGCCTTCGCGTTCTTGACGCGGGTCGCCTTCGAGGCCGAGGACCTGGACCATCACCCCGAGATCCACAACGTCTACGACCGCGTCCGCCTCGCGCTGACGACCCACGACGCGGGCAACCGCGTCACCGAGACCGACCTCGACCTCGCTCGCCGGATCGACCGGCTGGCGACCGACTGAGGTACAGACGCCCCGCGGGGCGTCTCTGCCGCTCCTGCCTGCCTCGACCTCGAGGCGGCCCGATCCGCCCCCATGTACGACACGCTTCCTGCCGACCTCGCCGCGACGGGCCCGATCCTCCTCGTGGCCTTTCTGGGCGTGGCGGTCGTCCTCGTCGACTCGTTCCGCAACGACAGCCCGCTGATCCCGTGGCTGGCCGGCGGCGGCATGGCGCTGGCCGGCATCTGGCAGGCCTTCCAGGTCGGCGCCGAGGGCACCGCGTTCTACGGCGAGCTGTACGTCGGCGGCGCGGCGGCAATCGCGAACCTCGTGGTGCTCGTGGGCGCGGTCGCGAGCCTGGTCCTGACCGTCCCGTACCTCTCCCGCCTCGGGCGGAACTACGGCGAGGTCCACGCGCTGATCCTGTTCGCGACGGCCGGCATGATGACGCTCGCGAGCGCGGGCAGCCTGGTGACGCTGTTCGTGGGCCTCGAGACGATGTCGGTCTGCCTCTACGTGCTCACGGGCCTCGTCCGCGAGGAGTCGACGGCGAACGAGAGCGCGCTCAAGTACTTCCTGCTCGGGGCGTTCTCGACCGGTTTCTTCCTCTACGGCCTCGCGCTGCTCTACGGCGCGACGGGCACGATGCAGATCGGTGGGCTGGCCGCCGGCCTCGCCGAGACGGGCCGCACGGGCCTGTTCCTCGCCGGCCTCGGGCTTCTGCTGGTGGGCTTCTTCTTCAAGGTGAGTGCCGTCCCGTTCCACATGTGGACGCCCGACGTGTACCAGGGCGCCCCCACGTCGCTGACGGCGTTCATGTCGACCGCCTCGAAGGCGGCGACGTTCGCCGCCCTGGCCGTCGTGCTCTCCCGGGCGCTGCCGCCCGACCTCGTGACGGGGACGGTGCAGCTCACGCTCGCGATCGTGGCCGTGGTCACGATGGTGGTCGGCAACGTGATCGCGCTCGTGCAGTCGAACGTCAAGCGGATGCTGGCCTACTCGTCGGTCGCGCACGCGGGCTACATCCTGGCCGGACTCGCGGCCGGCACGGCGGCCGGCTACGGCGGCGCGTTGTTCTACCTGCTCGCCTACACGCTCATGAACGTCGGCGCCTTCGCGGTCATGGGCGCCCTCGAGTGGGACGGCGAGCAGGGGGCCGACCAGGACCTCGACAGCCTCGCCGGCATCGGCTACCGCAAGCCGTTCCTGGGCGTGGCGATGGGCGTGTTCATGTTCGCGCTCACCGGCTTCCCGCCGCTGGCCGGCTTCATCGGCAAGTACCTCGTCTTCGCCGCCGCCGTCGACGCCGGCCTGACGTGGGTCGCCATCATCGGCGTGCTCGCCTCGGTGGTGTCGGGCTACTACTACCTCCGCGTGCTGGTCGTGATGTGGATGCGCGACCCCGACGAGGCGCCGGACAACGCGAAGCAGCCGTTCCCGGTGGGCACCGCGACCGCGGCCGTCGTGGCGGCGTGCGCCGTCGCCCTCCTCCTCCTCGGGGTGCTGCCGGCCGGCGTGATCGACGCGACCGCCTCGGCGTTCGGGGCCGACGCCGTCGCGGCGCTCCCGTAGTGCGTGGGCCGTTGGACGTGGGACCCTACGCCCGACGCCCCACGTCCCAGACCCCATGACCGCCCTCGTCCGCGAGTACCTCCCGACGGCGCCCGACCTGGGCCTCTACGTCGCGCCCGACATCCCGGACGGCAAGCTCGGCGCGGCCCTCGGCGACTACGCCACGGGCGTCGACCCCGAGGCGGTGCTCGCGCTCTACGACGCCACGCGGCTCGGCTCGGCCAAGGACGGCGCGCTGTTCCTCGCCGACCGGCTCGTGTTCCAGAACAACGACCTCCAGCCGGCGCGCTCGATCCGCTACGAGGACATCGTGGGCGTGAAGGCCAAGCGGAAGCTGCTCGGCGGGCGCGAGATCCAGATCGACCACAACCGCGCGCGCGCGACCGTCACCGAGACGCTCGACTTCTCGGGCCAGCCCGGCGCGGCCGAGTACGTCGAGCGGCTGCTCCAGCAGGTGATGGCGCACGCCGTCGCGGCGACGCCGGCCGACCCGACCGCCTCGGGGACCGACCGCCGAGCGGTGGCCGAGGCGCTCGACCGCCTCGTGGCGATGGGGCGCCTCACCGAGGCGGACCGCGACCGGATGCTGGCAGCGCTGTAGCCGCCTCGGTCCGACGAAGACAGAAACCCGCTCCTGGTGAGCGACAGGCCCCGCGTCGGGCGATGCGGAGCGTCGCTACAGAGAGCGGACAAAGGCGCGGGTTCCCGGGATCTCGCCGAACAGAGCCTCGGACAGCTCCGCCACTTCGGGGTCTCGAAACAGCTCCCGGTACTCGTCGTCGTCGACGAAGTGTCTCCACCGCTGGCGGACAGCCTCATGATCGACGACCGTCGGCGCGACAACTCGGCGGAGGTAGAAGGCTAGGTTTCGAATCCGCTTGAGGCTGAAGATCTTTCGGTAGTCGGACAGGACCGTGCGGATGGGCAGTCTGTCGTGGATGCCGTTGGCAAAGGAACTCCCGCCGCCGTACCGCGCGGGGCGATCGGAAAGCTCGGGGACACGGTCCGGGTCGAAGGCCTCCGCGATGCGCTCTCGGTACGCCTCGTTGTCGACCCACGTGTTGTACTTGACGACGGTGAACCCAGAGGCGCCCGCAAGAGCGAACTGTGCCGTTTCCTTCCACACCTTTCGGATCGTGGCCATGTCGTCGATGCCCCCGAGAGGGCCTCGGTGCCTCAAGAGCTTGAGTCGGCTGGCGAACCCGTTGAACGGGTCCCGGATGATCAGCACATCGACGTTTCGGAGGCTCGGACCGAGGTGCTCGCGCACGGCGTCGGTCTGACCGAGCACGCTGCTCAGAAACGACCTCTTCTCGGTCTGGATGACCCGCGAGTCTTCGTAGGAATAGACGACCACCCCGGGATCCTGAGCGGATGGGCGAACGTCGGGATCGAGGTTGACAGTCTCGACCTTGCTGCAGATGAGGTAGGGGTCTCCTGGGAGGTGGTCCAGGTTGTTGAGGAAGCAGACCTTCCGCTCGGGAAACATCCCCAGGATCCACTGGATGATGGCGTGATTCCCGCTCCTCATCTGCCCGAGGACCCGAATCTCAAGATCGAGGGGGTGCGTTGGCATACAGCGCCGTAGTCGTTCCGAGAGGCGGCCACGTTCTGCTCGCAAGTATACCGCCTGCCAGACCGTGCCCAACCACGTGGTCGCGTCCAGACAACCTCACCGAGGCGGACCGCGACAGTGCAGGCGGCGCTGTAACCGCCTCGGGGGCGGCCGCCTGACGGACGCGGAAGGCGGGGGGAGACGTCCCTCCAGGGCTCAAGACTCACGCGTGTCCGAGGCGGTACCCCGAGGCGGGCGCTGACCCCGCACCCGGCAACCGACGTCACGGCCGCGTGAACACAGACAGGGCAAGCGTCAGCGTTTCGCGGACCTGCGCGGGGTCCTCACCGGAGGCACGCTGAGTGAGGGCGAGCGCGACCTGCTCGGAGAGATAGCGAGCCCCGGCCTCGACGGAAGGGCCCGCAGGCCACTCCCCGGCGTCGCGACGCGCTTGCAGGAAAGCCGCGTAGGCCGCCCGGGCTCCTGCGTCTAGCTCCTCGACCCGGGAGCGGGTTTGTGGCCCCAGCCGGTGCTTGCCGCCGCGCATTTTGTAGAACAGACACCCGCTCGCCATCCGAGGGTCCTCGCACGCGAAGGCGATGAGCGCCTCCAACGTGGTCCGTAGGCCTCGGTCGGCCTGCAGAAGGGCGAACACGTCCGAGAGGACCTGCTCGGCGTAGCTGTCGAGCGCTGCGCAGGTGAGCCCGTCCTGACTGCCGAAGGCCCGGTAGAGGGAGGGCTTCGACACGCCCGTGAGCTGGCAGACCTCGTTGACAGACACGTCGGCCGGATCGCGCTGCCAGTACGCAGTCTGGGCGACCTCGAGGATGTGTGCAGGATCTACGGTTTTCGGGCGTCCTCGCGACGGGGGGGAGGAGGGAGAACTCATTTTAATACTTGTAGGTACTTATTTCCTTGACGCGGCTCGATGGATGTCGTATCTCGAAAGTGTACTACATGGTACAAATTTGATTCGACGGGACCGTCTTCGATCCTCAAACCAACCATACGCCATCATGAACGACCACGCCACCACCGTACGCAGCTTCTACACCGACGTCCTCACCGCGCCCGCGGAGACGACGAGAGAGCGCTACTACGACCTCTTCTCGCCAGACGTCGTCTCCGTTCCGACCCCGCCGGCCGGCCCAGGCGCTGAGGGCATGCTCAACACGATCGCATTTCTCGGGCAGGTCGTCCCCGACCTGACGTGGGAGCCGCAGGAGATCGTCGAGCTCGGAGACGGTCGCTTCGTCGTACGCGGCCTCGCAGCCGGTACGCCGGTCGGCCCGTTCTTCGGCGTTGAGACGCCTACGGGTCGGTCGTTCGAGGTCATGTCGATCGACATTCTCACCCTCGAGGAGGGCAAGATCGTCCACATCTATCACCTCGAAGACTGGACCTCGGCCGTCGCTCAACTCACCGCGGAGTCGTAACGCGGCGCCGCCGTCCTCGATGCGACACCAACCGTGCGAGCGCTTGTCTCCGAGGGGTAGGGGTTTCAACCTCGGGGGCTGCGTCACCGAGGCGGTCTGGGTATGGCCGCCTCGGGGTCGGGCCGCTGTGCAATGGCCGAGGCGCTCCAGCCGCCTCGGGGCGGGGATGCCTCTACCCCAGCGAGGCGTGAATGCGCTCGCGGTAGCTGCGGCTCATCTTCAGCTCCGCGCCGTCCTTGAGCACCACGACCGCCCCGCCGTTGAAGTGGGGCACGATCTTCCGCACGCGGTCCAGGTTGAGGATCGTCGAGCGGTGGATGCGCACGAACCGCGCCGGGTCGAGCCGCTCCTCAACGTGCCGGAGCGACTCGCGAACGAGGTGGCGCGTCGCGCCGACGCGGATCTCGACGTAGACGCCGGCCGCCTCGATGGTGTCGATCTCGTCCGGATCGAGGAAGACGAGCTGGCTGCCCGACCGGACGACGATCGGGCCGTCGGGCGCAGGCGGCGCCGTCGTGATGCCGGTCTCCTTGAGCAGCCCGAGCAGCCCCTCACGGTGTGTGCGGAGCTGCACCTGAAGCACGCGGTCCCGCGCGCGCTCGACCGCCTCGGTGAGGCGCGCGTCGTCGGCGTGCTCGGGCAGGCAGTCGACGGCGCCGAGGGCGTAGGCCCAGAGACCGTCCCCCGAGGCGGCTGACGTGACCACGACCGCCGGAGGCGCCTCGGGGAGCTGCTCGAGCGCGACGCGGGCGCCGTCCGGCGGGAGGCGGGCGTCGATGAGGAGAAGGTCGACGGGCCGCGATTGAAGCGCCTCGGTGACGCCGAGGGCTGTGCCGGGTGCGTCGACCACCTCGATGCCGGGACGCGCCCCGAGGCGGTCGGCGAGGTGCGAACGGTGATCGGTGTCGTCGGTGGCGACCAGGGTCATGAGCGGAGTCATCGGCCAACCAGGTGTTAAGGATTTAGCATACCGTTCGGGTTCAACGGGGAACGCTTCCGACTGTTACGTGGCGGCCGGTGTGTGGACCAAAAAAGACCGCCCGGCTCCGAGGCGGAGCCGGGCGGCAGGACCGAGCGAGGCGGGCGGGCTAGAAGCTGTCCGGCAGCAGGACGCCGTCGATCGCGTGGATGACGCCGTTGCCCACGATGACGTCGGGGATTGCGACCTCGCCGTCGGCGTCGTCGCCGTCGATCGTGATCGTGGTGCCGTTGATCCGGACGGTCACGGTCTGGTCGGTCAGGAGTGTCGGGACGACCTGGTCCGGGGAGAGCGAGCCCGACGGGGTCGCCACCGGCGCGACGTGGTAGAGCAGCACGTTCGTGAGCTGAGCCGGCGTCAGGTTATCCGTCGTGCTCTCGATGTCCTGGAAGGCGGTGTTGGTCGGCGCGAAGACCGTGAACGGCCCGTCGCCCTGGAGGCTGGTCACGAGGGCGGGCGTGAGGAAGCCCGCGAGCTCGGTGAAGCCAAGCAGTCCGGCCGCGTCGACGATGTCGATCGGGTTGATGAGCACCTCCTCGACGATGTGGACGACGCCGTTGGTCGCCTCGATGTCGGCCGAGACCACGCGAACGCCGTCGATGAAGGTGCCTGCGTTGGTCACCGTCACTGTCAGCTCGTCGCCGTTGAGGGCCGTCAGCGTATCGCCGTCTTCCAGGTCCTCCGCGCGGAAGGTGCCGCGCACGACGTGGTACGTGAGGAGGTCGTCGAGCTGATCGTCATCGGCGAGGATGGCGTTCAGGAGGTCGCCCTGGACGGTGTCGAAGGCTCCGTTGTTGGGGGCGAAGACGGTGAAGGGGCCGCCCGAGTCGAGCGTCGAGACGAGGTCGGCCTGCCCGAGAGCCGTGTCGAGGGTCGAGAGCGAGGGGGTGTTCTGCGCGAGGTCGGCGATCGACGGGTCGTCGTCGCCGTTGGAGTCGCAGCCCGCGAGCGGGAGGGCGACGGCCAGAAGCGCGATGAGAAGAGGGGAGCGAGACATGGGGAATGGGGGACTGGTGAAACGTCGCGTCCTCTACCCTGCAGTTCGCCTCCCATGACCAGCCCCTTCCCGTCCTTCACACGACTTACATCCCGATCCGAAGTCGGAGCGTCGGCTGGCGTCCTGGAAGCGTCCGCGTGACCGCCTCGAAGTCCCCCGTGGCCGTCGGGCGGAGCGACCAGTCGAGGACGTTGGCGCGGTCGAGGGCGTTGGTCACGTCGAGTGCCGCCTCGATGCGGGTCCCCCTCACCGAGGCGGCGTACGCCAGCCCGAGGTCGAGCGTGAGGAGCGCCGGCAGCCGGTCGCCCTCGGGGCGGGTGAGGTCGAACGCCCCGAGGGTGGTCTCGCCGCTGTGCGCGGGGAGCACGTCGTAGTAGGCACGCCGGAACGCCCACGAGCGGCCCCACACGCCGACGCCTCGCGCGCGCGCGGTCAGCCCCGCCTCGGGGGCGCCGGCCACGAGCACGCGGAGGTCGGCCGTCGCGCGGACGGGCTCGGCCCAGGGTGCTGGCGTCCAGCGTCCCCCGAGGCGGTCGTCGAAGCGGCGGTCGGTCCGCGCGATGCCGGCCCCGAGGCTGGCGGCCCACCGCGGGCTCGTGCGGTCGACGCGGGCGCCGAGGCCCCAGGCGCGGCCCTCGCCGGGCAGCAGGAAGTCGGCCTGGTCGGCCAGCGGCGTCGGCTCGGTCGAGAGCAGGGCGTCGTAGTCGAGGGCGTAGAGCCGCGGCGTGGCCTTGGCGTAGCTCTCGACGCGCGCCGCCCATCCCGGCGCCGGCCGCCACAGCACCTCGCCGGCGAGGTGGAGCGCCCGCGGCGGCTCGACGCTCGCGTCGCTGGGCAGCCAGACGGCCACCTCGGGGACGAGCGCGCTCGGCCCGAACGTCGCCAGGTCGACGCGCGACGTGAACTGCCGGTAGACGCCGGCGGCCACGCGCGCCGACACGGCCCCGAGGCGGTCGCCGGGGAGCCCGTCGAAGCGGAGCGCCAGGCGCGGCTCGGCGAGCACGTCGCCCGTGCCCAGCGTCGTCAGCCGCAGGCCGGGCTCGACGGTCCACCTCCCGGCGACGAGGTGCTGGCTCGCGGCCGTCGCGACGGCCCGCCACTGGACGTGCGCGTTGTCGAGATCCCGGAAGGCGTCCTCGCCCGCCCCGTCGGCGAGGAGGTGGAACCGGTTGCTGGCCCGCGCGCCCTCCACCTCCACAAACGCCTCGTGCCCCGGCCCCAGGCTGACCGTCGCGCCGGCGCCCACGGCCACCTCGGTGACCTCGTTGCCGTCGGTCGTCGGGGGGAGGGCGTCGAGGGTGGTGCGGAGCCGGGCCTCGGCCACCTCGGTGGGCTCGTCGCCGTCGAGCCCGGCGCCGAGGCCGTCGACGGTGTCGTAGCGGTGGAGGAGCGAGTGCCGGCTCAGGCGGGCCTGCGAATGGAGCCGCCACCGCGGCGAGGCGAGCGCGTCGGCCCGCACCGAGGCGGCGGTGTTGGACCATTCGTAGGCGTCGCGGGCGAGGAGCAGCGCCGTCGGGGTCTGCGCGTCGGCTGCCACCCCCGAGGCGAACAGGTCGGTCGCGATGTCCGACGCCCCGTGGTACGCCGAGGCCTGGACCGACCGGAGCGGGCCGACCTGCACGCGGGCTGCCCCGTGGAGGTCGGTGAAGGCGACCTCGGAGCCGTGGCGGTGGGCGTCGAAGGCGAGGATGCTCGGGTCCGTCCCTGCGACGCGTGACGCCAGCACGGGGTCGACGTCGTTCCATGCGCGGAGAGCGGCGTCGAGAGCCCCGGGCCGGACGACGTCCCACAGGCTCCGCCGCACGGCCGCCATCGCCACCGCCTCGACGGGCTCGCCGCCGACGGCCCCGAGGCGGGCCGCGCCGGTCAGCCGCGCGCTCGCCGCGAAGGCGTCCGCCTCGGTGGCGAGCGCAAGTGGCCGGCCGTCGCGCGGAGCGCCGAGGGCGGGCTCGGCCTGAACCACGCCGGCCAGGAACGACCCGTGCTCGGCCCCGAATCCGGCCTTGCGGACCGTCACCTGCCCCACGGCCAGCGGGCTCAGCGCGCCGAGCGCCGTGCCCAGCGACAGCGGCTCGTAGACCGTCGCCCCGCCAAGCAGCAGCGGGTGGTCGCCCGCCTCGCCGCCCTGGATCGAGAGGCCGTCGCGGAACGTCCGCCCGCCGACGCCGAGCACCGAGCGGACCGCCCCGCCGGTCACGTCCGACGTCGCCGCGGGCGCCTCACGCCCGAGCGGCGGCGGCCCCTCCCCGAGGCGGTCGGGTCCGGTTCCGTCGAGCGTGCCGAACGGCGCGTCGGCGCCGAGGGTCTCGGACGGGAGCGCGGCGTCGAGGGCGTCGACCACGACGGGGCCGTCGCTCCGGACGACGGGCTCGAGGCGGACCTCCCGCTGCGCGGCTGCGCCGGGCGCGACGTCTACCCAGACCCGCCTCGGGGCGTAGCCGACGTGGCTCACGGCGAGGGCGTAGCGGCCCGGCTGCAGGCGGCCGACGGCGAAGACGCCGGCGCGGTTGGTGGCCGTGCCGGCGTCGGCGAGGAGCACGTGGGCTTCGGGCAGCGGGGCGTTCGTCTCGGCGTCGACCACGCGCCCGATCACGCTGCCGGTCGAGGCCGGCTCGACGACCGCCTCGGTGATGACGTACGTACCCGACGAGCGGCGGACGTAGTCGAGCCCAACCGCCTCGGTGATGCACCCGAGCACGGCCTCGACCGTCGTGCCAGATCCCCCGCACCAGACGGGCGCGTCGCCCACGAGGCGACTCGAGTAGACGACGTCGACGCCGGTCCGCTCGGCGAGTGTCGCCAGGGCCTCATCGGCGGGTACGCCTCGCAGGACAAGGTCGACCGGTGCGTTCTGCGCCGAGGCGACGGACGCGAGCAGGAAGAGGCCGAAGACGAACGGGCGCACCGGGTCAGGGAGCCGGGCGGACGTCGTAGCCGCCCGCGGTGGGGGCGAATCGGACGCCGGCGGCTGCGCCGAGGTCCCCGAGGAGGGCGTCGAGGGCGGGCCGGTCGGCGTAGAAGGCCGTCACCTCGGTGTCGAGCGAGACGTCGGCGCCGGCGTCGAGGCGGACGGCGTAGCGCCGCTCGACCTCGGCGAAGACGGCCGCCAGCGGGACCGCCTCGAACACGAGGCCGCCGCGCTGCCACGCCGTCGCGCGGGCCACGTCGGCCTCCGCGGCGGCGCCGAGCGCCCCGCCCTCGACCCGGACCGTCTCGCCCGGCTCGAGGACCACCTCGGCGCCCGCGCTCTCGACGCGGACGCGCCCGTGCTCCAGCGTCACCGCCGTGCCCTCGCCCGCGTAGGCGCGCACGTTGAAGCCGGTGCCCAGCACCTCGACCGTCGCGTCGTGCGTCTCGACCACGAACGGCTGGGTGCCAGATGCGACATCGAAGAACGCCTCGCCCTCGAGGCGAACCGTGCGGACGCCGTCCTGCACCAACTCGCGTCCGACGACGAGCGCTGCGCCGCTGTTGAGGCGCACGAGCGAGCCGTCGGCCAGGACGGCCGCCTCGGTGGCGCCGGGTGCGGCCTCGAGGCGGAGGGGCCGCCCTTGCCAGACGACGACGGTCGCGACGATCGCTGCAAGGGTGAGCGTGGAGACGACCGCGACGGGCCACGCCGGACGGGCGCGGCGCTGACCAGCCGCGGGGCGATCCGCAGCGGGCCGGTCGGCCGCCGGCGGGCGCACGGAGGGCTCGGCCCCGAGGCGAGACCGAAGAGTCTCCCACGCGGCGTCGGTGTCGGGCGCCGGGGCGTCGGGCGCGACCTCTCCGAGGGCGTGCCAGACGCGCTCCAGCGCCTCGCGGTCCGGCGCCGGCGTGTCGGCCAGTGCCGCGCGCAGGTCGTCGAGCGGCAGGCGGGGCGGGGGGACGTCAGAAGGCATCGGGATCGAAGGCGTGGAGTCGTTCGCGGAGGGTGTGGAGCCCGCGCACGATGTGGTTGTTCACCGTGCGGGCGGCGCAGCCCATGATGTCGGCCGCCTCGGCGTGCGAGAGGCCGTCGAGGCGGGTCAGGGTGAGCGCCTCGCGCTGGCGGTCGGGCAGGGCGTCCAGGCAGCGCCGGAGGTGGGCGCCGAGCGTCTCGCCGTGGGCAAGATCGTCCGGCAGCAGCGGCCCCGAGGCGGGCGCCTCGGCGTGCTGCTGGAGCAGGTCCTCGCGGGTGCGGCGGTCGCGGCTCGCGTTGAGGGCGCGGTTGCGGACCGCCTGGAACAGCAGCGCGCGCACCGATCGCTCGGGGTCGAGGCGGTCGCGGCGCTCCCAGAGGCGGGCGAACGCCTCCTGGACGACGTCGTCGGCCGCCTCGGGGCGCGGCGTGTACGTCCGCGCGAAGCGGACCAGCGGGGCGTGGAGGGCGCGGAACAGCGCCTCGAACGCCGAGAGGTCGCCGGCGCGGATCCGCCGCGTCCAGTCGGCCAACGGCGCGGGGTCGACGGGGGGCGTCACAGTCGCGGGGCGGGGGAGGACGTCGATCATGAGGGGCAGGCTCGCCAGGAGTACCCGCCGCCTCGGGGCAATGACCAGTCGGCCCGCCAACGGTTTCGGACCGCGCGGCGGTTTCCGCCCGAGGCGGGAAACGGGGGCGGCGCCTCGCGGTAGGATCTCGCCCTTCCCTCCCTTCCCCTGATCCAATGGCCTTCGAGCTTCCGCCCCTCCCGTACGCCTACGATGCCCTGGAGCCGCACATCGACGCGCGCACGATGGAGATCCACCA
Source organism: Bacteroidota bacterium (assembly GCA_039024395.1). GTDB lineage: Bacteria > Bacteroidota > Rhodothermia > Rhodothermales > Rubricoccaceae > Rubrivirga. Next base: position 18,548 of record JBCCQJ010000030.1, read on the forward strand.
CTCCAAGCACCACGCCGGCTACACCAACAAGCTGAACGCGGCCCTCGAGGGCACCGAGTACGCCGACCAGCCCATCGAGCAGACGCTCGCCGCCCTCGACACGCTCCCCGAGGACAAGCAGACGGCCGTCCGCAACAACGGCGGCGGCTTCCTCAACCACGGCATCTTCTGGACCACCATGTCGCCCTCGGGCGGCGGTGCCCCGACGGGCGAGCTGGCGACGGCCATCGACGAGGCGTTCGGGTCGTTCGATGCCTTCAAGGAGACGTTCGAGACGGCCGCCAAGGGCCAGTTCGGGTCCGGCTGGGCCTGGCTCGCCTACGGCGGCGACCCGGGCCTCCACGTCCACGGGATGCCCAACCAGGACAACCCGGCCCTCCACGGCCACACCGCCATCCTGGGCATCGACGTGTGGGAGCACGCCTACTACCTGAACTACCAGAACCGCCGGCCCGACTACGTGAGCGCGTGGTGGAACGTGGTCAACTGGGACGAGGCCGACCGCCGCTTCCGCGAGGCGAAGGCCCAGTAGCGCCGCCCCAGCGCCTGCCCCCCGACCGCCTCGGTGCCGCCGCGCCCCGAGGCGGTTCTGTGTAGGAGAGCAGGGGATGTAAGCGCTTACCTTTCAGGGCGACTCAGGGGCGTGCGCCCGGGCTCCGGCAGGTGCGCTCGCTCTGACTGGTCGAATCCTGGCCCCAATCCGCCTCTCGTGCCCGGACCAACTGACTTTGTCATCCTGAACGCAGTGAAGGATCTCAACGCCGTCGGCCAGGGCCGTCGCTGCCGGTTGCGACGGCCGATGCGCCGCGCTGAGATCCTTCGTCACTGCGCTCCTCAGGATGACAGAGTGGTCGGGCCGCAGCAGTCAGGCTGACGCCAGCTCGACACATAGGTGTTCCCCCGCTCCGAGACCCCGCCGTCGGTCGTCCCTCCCTTCCCCCGCGCGCGGGGCGCGCCTCCCATACCCACCATTCCCCCTGAGCGACCCGATGGGCGCTCAGGGCCGACCCTCCCGCCATGGAGCCCCTCCGCTACGACCACGACGTCGAGACCGTCGTCGGCAACGGCCGCCTGATCGCCCGCGTCCGCGCCGGCTCGGCCGCGTGCGTCTTCGCCGGCCCCGCCGACGGCTACCGCCTCCTCGTCGACGGCGAGCCCGTCGACCCCGAGGCGGTCACGACACACGTGCGGCCCGGCCAGACGCGCTACGAGATCGCGGGCCGCGGCGCGGTCACCGCCTCGGCGCAGCCCGACGCCCCGCTCATGGCGCTCCTCGTCGAGAGTCCCGAGGCAGCGACGTGGACGCTGGAGCTGACCGGCGAGACGGTCGAGACCGGCGCCGACGGCGTGGAGACGGCGCGCGGCGGCGCCCGCGCCTGGGCGCCGAAGGCCACTCCCGGGGCGGCACCGGTCGACGACGCGACGGGCACCCTCACGGTCCGCCTCGGGGCTGGCGGCCGGGCGGCGTTCCTCCTCGGGGCCGCCGACGTGGTCGAGGCATTCCCGGGCGACCCCTTCGAGGCGGTCGACGCCTGGGCCGAGGGCTACGCGAGCCGCGGGCTCCGGCTGCGGACGCCTGCGCCGGACCTCGACCGGGCGGTCGAGTTCGCCAAGGTCCACATGCAGCTCGGCTACGCCTGGGAGCCCGACGCCGACGGCGGGCCGGGCGGCGAGGGCTCGATGATGGTGTGCGACATCTTCCGCTGGCGCGACGTCTGGAGCCGCGACTTCGGCTCGGGCTTCGGGCCGGGCGGCCTCGTGGCCGGTATGGTGCCGGCAGTGCTCGCGACGCTCGACTACGAGGCGGCCCGCCACGCCGCGGCCGACCCCTCGGACCTCAAGGTGTCCGACGACACCAGCCAGGGCGGCAGCGCCGAGGGGCTAGGGTGGATCCTGAAGCTGATCTGGCGGACGTTCAAGCACACCGGCGACTGGGTGTGGCTCGAGCGCATGGTCGACACCTTCGAGCCGTGGATCGAGACCTGGATCGCCCGCGACACCGACGGCGACGGGCTGATCGTGGACGTGACCGAGTGGATGGACCACAGCCGCTTCCTCCGCCTCGTCGAGGGGCAGCGGACGCTCTACTCGAACGCCCTCTACTTCGCCGCCCTGCGCCGGATGGCGTTCATCACCGACGCCCTCGGGCGCGACGAGGCGGCCGAGCGCTACCGCGACCTTGCGGCCCGCTCGCGGACGGCGATCCACGACGCCTTCTGGAACGAGACCGGCTACTTCAACAACGCCGTGCAGTGGGGCGTGCCCGACACGACGCTGATGCTGGCCGACAACGCGATCGCCGTCGTCGAGCGGATCGCGAGCCGCAACGAGCGCTTCCGGACGCTGGAGACCCTCCGCGAGCGGTCGTGGCGCCCGTACGGGACGGTCACGACGGACCTCCCGATGCGCTACGTCCCGGCCGACAACGACCACAACGGCAAGGTGTGGCCGTGGTGGATGGCCCATGAGGCGAAGGCGCGCTTCCAGAACTTCGACGCCGAGGGCGGCCTCCACGTCGTCTCGAAGATCGTCGACACGTTCGCGTGGCCCACCTTCCCGGGCCTCTGCGAGGAGTACTGCAACCCCGACGACGGCAGCCAGGACGACGTGGTCGGCCACACCTTCATCACGGGCTCCGGCGCCCTCCTCGACGCCGTCCAGTACGGGATGCTGGGCCTGAGCGTCCGCGAGCCGGGCGAGCGGCACGTGCGCCTAGCGCCGGCCGTCCCCCGGACGTGGGAGGACTGGTCGGCGGATATCGACCTCGTGCAGGGCCGCCTGCGGATCGACCAGTCGCCCGACGGCTACGGGGTCGTCCTCGACGACACGCGCGTCGAGACGCTCGAGCTGCGGATCCCGCCTCGGGAGGCCGTCGAGGTGGTGCTGCTCAACGGCGAGGAGGTGGAGCCGGAGCGCGACGAGGACGGCGCGAGCGCCTACCTCCGCTTCGCGCTGCCCCGAGGCGGGCGGCACGTGATCTCGGTCGGCTTCGCGCAGTCGCGCGTGCTCTCGGGTGAGTTCGCCATGCCCGCGCTGCCGCCGCCGGTGCCGGTCGAGCGGCCGCTGCTGATGGACGAGCCGCGCCTGTTCGCCGACGTGCTCCAGGGCTTCATCCGGGCCGCGGTGAGCTTCTTCGGCCGGATGCGCCACATGGCGGCCCGCGAGATCGGCGACCTGGAGGGGGGCGGAGACCTCCTGGTGATCGTCGGCAACGAGCTGCCGCACCAGACGAAGCGCGGCGCGAGCGTGACCGACATGGTCGAGGGCTTCCTCGACCGCGGCGGCTCGCTGCTGCTCCTCGGCCCGCGCTTCCCGCGCATCGACTTCGAGAACCACTACCACGGCGGCGCCCAGATGGGCGGCCACGCCGGCATGTTCTGGTGGAAGGTCTGGCGCGACGGCCACTGGGTCGACTACGACCCGCGCGACAATGAGGTGCTCCCGCACCCGGTCCACGAGGGCGCCGTCTACTGGGGCGAGGGCCCGCTCTTCGCCGCCTGGGAGCACGGGATCGGCCTGTTCGGCTTCGAGACCGACTGCCGGGGCGTGTTCGACGTCGAGGGCGGCACGGTCGACCCCGACCAGCGCGTCGAGATCGTCTACACCGACTGGACGGTCAAGACGCCGTGGTCGTTCACGCCGCTCGCGTTCACCGAGCGGGAGCACCAGCTCGTGACCGGCCCGCGCCGCGAGCGCTACCCGTGCGCGGCGCTGCTCCAGAACGCGGAGAGCGGCGCCCGGATCGTGGTCGTGGCCCCGTCGGTGTGCTCCCGCGCCGACCTGCTGCATCACATCCTGGCCCACGTCGCCGCGCCGGCCTGACCGCCTCGGGGGGACCGCCGGCGGCCGACCGCGAACCGCCGCCTCGGGGCGGGACCATGGACCGCGGATGACAGACCGCGGGCGGCCTCGGGGCCAGACGCCGCCTCGGTGATTTGCGTTCTCCTCCCCCCAGCGGGGGGAGGTTGGGAGGGGGGCGACGAATTGACCGCCTCGATGTCCATCGGTCTCCGTCTCCGAGGCGGTCCTCGCCACCGAGGCGGACCACCTCGGGGACGGGTACACCGCCTCTCCCGTGTCATCTTGAGCGGAGGGCGCACCCCGAGGCGGTGGAGCGGCGACGGCACCCTCGGCCCTCCCGGACTGCCCGCCTCGAGGCGTGGCCGTGCGAGAGATCCTTCGACTCGCGGAGCCTGTGCTGAGCGCAGCCGAAGTGCTCGCTCAGGATGATACCGTTTCGGAGGCCTGGTGTCCGTATGCTGAGCAGTACCTGATCCGCTCCGCCATGTACCTCCGCTACGACGACCTCATCGCCGAGTCCCCCGCCGACCTCCGCTGCATCGAGCGCCGGCACCGCGCCTCCCCCGTCG
>JBCCQJ010000031.1:0-22187 GCA_039024395.1 Bacteroidota bacterium
CATTGGTCATTGGTCATTGGTCATTGGTCATTGGTCATTGGTCATTGGTCATTGGTCATTGGTCATTGGTCATTGGTCATTGGTCATTGGTCATTGGTCATTGGTCATTGGTCATTGGTCATTGAAAGCTGTTGCCCAACCCGTCCAGATTCAAGTCAAATCGTGACTATTCGACGTACCACGTTGCTATGCGACTGACGTGTCTGCTCCTGTTCATTGCCCTATTCGTTCCGACCACTACGTTCGCCCAGATCGCGGAGAATCGCCTGACGGGCGCGCTCGACACGCTCGTGCACATCGCGCGGGACGGCGATGCCTCGCCGCTCACGCCCCGGCTGGCGTGTCCCGTAGATGGTGACAGCAGAGGCGTTGCGCCGTGTGTGTATCGAGGCGATCCCCGCATGGAAGACACAGCAGATGCGCTCATAAACGCGATCTATGAGGCTCTGCCGCCCGACGCTGGCTGGGTACCCGACGCGATCACGACCCGCACGCTCGAAGGGCACACCGTGACGGAAGTCCAGATCAAAGTCCGCCGCGACGGCGCGCTCGTCGGGCAACCGGTCTTTCTGTTTGCCGACCATGCGACGCGCCCGCTGCTCGTACAGGTGAACCGCGGCCCCTCGATGCTGCTCGCGGACGCGCCACCGCCGGAGGAGCCGTCGATGCTCGATCTGCCGATTCTTCGTGCGCCGGACCTGGGCGTGCAACTCCCGGCCCGCGCGGCGTTTCTCCAACTGGCCGCCGAGGGCGAGTTCTCGATCAGCGACGCCGCAACGCTCGTGGCGTGTCGGATGGAGGGCGGCGCTGGCCCCGTGGCGTGCTCCGACGATCGCAGCGCCCAAGACCCCGCTGAGCGCGTCCCGCAGGTTCTCGCCGAGCTCGACTTCGCGCTGGGGGATACGCGGATCACGCCGCGTACGGAGGCAACCGTTTCGCCTCACCAGATGGAAGGGTTCACCGGTGCGCAGGTGCAGTTCGAGGTCGACGGTCGCCGCCCGGCGCTGTTCTTCATGGAAGTGGAAGGGGCCTACCTCTACGTCTCGGCGCACCCGGACATGGACCCATTCCCGGAGCCGGTCGCAGCCGCGCAGCCGCGCCTCAAAGTACTCCTTGCAGATCTTTTGGGCTGGATCCAGGCGAATGACTACGAGGCTGCCGCCCCGCACCTCGTCTACCGTGGCGACGGCCCTGACCGCTGGCAGCGCGCCCTCGACCCGACCAACGCTGACGATCTCGTCGCGGCTCGACGTGCCGTGCGCCAACTCGCGAGCGCCATCGGGACCTACGATGCCTACACGGTCCCCTCGTACTTCTCCGACACCGAGTCTGAAGGCACCTGGCACGTCCTGCAGGTCGAGTTCGAAGCCACGGAGGAGACCAAGACGACCCTGTTCGCCTTCCTCCTCATCGACGATGTGTTCGTCCTCGGCGACGTGGACTGATATGCGATTTGTGATTGATGATTTCTGATTTGGAGATAATCACAAATCGTAAATCCACACTCATACATCCACCACGCTTTCGGGGCACGGACCGCAGCCAGCGGGGTGCACGACCTGGGCGCGGGTGCGTTTGGCTTGCTCTTCGGTATCCGCATCGTGGCCGAGCGTCTCCGGGAGACCGATCCACACGAGCAGCGCCGCAGCAATAGCAAGACTTCCTGCAATAATGGCACTCATCGGGAAGCCGATGCCTGCGTAGAGCGTCCCGGCGACCGCACTCCCCACCGCAAAGCCAACCTGGCCGATGGCGATGGTCAGGCTCATGAACGACCCGCGCCGCGCTCCGACGACGAGTTCGGTGAGCATCGCCTGGAACGCGCTGTAGCGGGCCGCCGCGCAGCCCATGATGCCGAAGAAGAGCGCGAACGGCCCCCACGGCACGCCGCCACTCAGCGGCGTCGCGGCCATGAACAGCCCCACCCCGGCCGACGCCGCGATGATGACCGGCTTGCGCCCGACGATATCGGAGATTCGCCCCGCGCGTGGCCCGATGAGCACGTTGGACACCCCGCCGAGCGCGTAGACGCCCGAGATCATCACGCCGGTGAAGCCGAGGCGATTCTCCATCCACACGGGGAAGTAGGTCACGAACAGCCCGACGCCCAAGAACAACACGGCGAAGATGACGCTCGCCCGGCGCGTGTCGGCGCGGCGCAGCAGTTCAGCGTAGCCATGCCCGGCGCGGCGCAGCGTGAGGCGCTCGGTATCGCGGTTGTTCGTCGCGTCGGGGAGCAGCCACCAGACGAGCACCGTCGCCACGGCCATGGTGATGGCAAAGGCGAGAAACGGGGCACGAAAGCCGTAGAGGTCGGCCAGCGTGCGCCCGATGGGGATGCCGAGGATCTGCCCCACCGCGAAGCCGCTCATCACCCAGCCGTTGGCCCAGCCGCGCCGGTCGGGCGGGAACGTATCGCCGACGTAGGCCACCGCGCCGCCCGAGAGGATGCCCCCCGCCGCGCCCGCGAGCGCCCGCAGTACCAGGAGCGACGTGAAGCTCTCCGCGAGCCCGTGCAGCGCCAGCACGACGGCCATTGAGACGGCTCCGACAAGCAGCACGCGCCGCCGCCCCACGCGATCCGACACCGGCCCTGTCACGAGCGTACTGATCCCGACCGCCGCCGCGTAGACCGTCATCAGCGTCCCGAGCAGCGCATCGCCGACGCCGAGTTGCGCGCCCACCATCGGCAGGATCGGCGCGACGATGATGATCTGGCTCGCCGCCGAGAAGACGAGCAGCCACAGCGTGGCGATGATGAGGCCCGCGCGGTCGGGCAGCGCGGTCGGACCGAGCTTTGCGCTAGAATTGGATGTCATACTGATAAGCTAGCGCTCCACACCGCGTAGCAGTACGATTCCATTGAGGCTCTCGCGGCCCAGAGGCTTGGTCACCTCCCGGCCGAGGCAGGACCCGCTGATTGAGAGCACGCCGCAATTGTGGATCTACTCGCCGCAATTGCGGCACGAGTAGACAATCGAGTAACGGGACGCCTATTATCAAGTGCTGCGCAGCGTTGTGGTCGTCTACGGTCCTAAAGGCTGCGTGCGTTCAACAGAAGTAGTAGCTACACGGCTTCCCGTCATCTCCTGCCCGATGCGAACCCTCGCTCTTCTTTTCGCGCTCAGCCCTGCCCTCGCGCTGGCGCAGACTTCGTCCGAAGCTGATTCCCTCCTCGCCCGCCAACTCTCGCTCCGTGTCGAGGCAGACCAAGCGGCACGCGGGCTGATTACGCTCGCGTTGGAGCAAGGCCGCCAGCCCGACGCCGCCGACGGCGCGTTCGCCTTGGCCATCGACTCGCTCAACACGGCTTGGCTCAAAGGTGTCGTCGCCGAGCGAGGGTGGCCGAAAGCGAGCGAGGTCGGGGAGGAAGGGGCTAGCGACGCGTGGCTCCTCGCTCAGCACGCGGATCGGGACCGCGCCTTTCAACGGGAGGTTCTCGGCCTCATGGAGGCTGCCGTCGCCGAGGGAGAGGCGTCGGGGTCCGACTTCGCCTACCTCACCGACCGCGTTCGGCTGGCAGCGGGCGAGCCCCAGGTCTACGGCACGCAGTTGAGGGTCGTGGACGGCCAGCCGGTCCCGCGTGAGATCGAGGACGCCGACGGCGTAGACGCTCGCCGTGCGGCGGTCGGGTTGAAGCCGCTCTCGGACTACATCGAGTCCTTCCGACGCAACGTGCTGGGTGCTCCCGCGAATGAAGAGGCGCCGTAGGGGGCAACGGCCGTGTAACCCGCGGCTGCAGGCCGACCCAGGGCTCCAGCGTTCTCGGCTCGTCAAGGCGTCGGCGCTACCTTCACTTCGTTCCACTCTCGCGGTCGCTGCCCTGGGCCGCTGAGTCGCATTCTGTTATACCGCCTCCCACGTGAAGAGCAAGAACGTCGCTTTTGGTCTCAACTTCCTCCTCCCTGGGGCAGGCTTCGCGTATCTCAAGCGATGGAAGCTGGCGGCTCTGAACCTCGGGGTCGCGCTTGCCATAGGGTTGGTCTTTGGGCTCATCATGCCGGAATCGTTCTGGGACGGATTCGGTCGGTACCTGGGCATGGGCATCGGTGGTGGGTCGGGTGCCTGGGCGATGCAAGTCGCTGAGCAGATGAATGAGGAGTTTGAGGCCGAGGCCAATCGGGTACCGACCTTGGAAGAGGTCTCCGAACAAGCCCATTTCTCGTAGGCGGTATAACCTGCGCTTGCAGGCCGACCGCCTCGCGCAGCGTTCTCAATCACCGAGGCGGCGCCATATGGCGTGAACGTCGAGTCGCCGCCTCGGGGTGACGTCCGAATCGCCATCCGTTAGGAAATCCCAGTAGCCTCTCCTGACGAAGCGGCCGGCCCCGAAGAGCCGGGACCGGTCAGGTCTCAAGGACGTTTCACAAGGGTCCAACTCTGCCAGCCGAGCCCCATGGACCGCGCCAGCATCTACCACGCCCACCCCGACCGCCTCAGCGGGACGCCCGTTTTCACCGGCACCCGCGTCCCGGTCGACTCCCTGATCCAGCACCTCCGGGGCGGCGTCACGCTCGACGCCTTTCTGGACGACTTCCCGAGCGTGAGCCGAGAGCAGGCCGAAGCCTTCCTGACTCTGGCTCTCAACGACGCGCTCGACCTCACGCCACAGGACGCGGAGCCGGTCGCCTGATGCGGATGCTTCTCGACGAGAACGTGCCGCGCAACTGAAACGGTCGTCCGCCTCGGGGTACGACGTCACCACGGTCCAAGAGCACGGGTGGTCGGGCGTACTCGGTGGCGAGTTGCTGCGCCGGACCGACACGGAGTTCGAGGTGTTCGTGACCTTGGACCGAGGGATGGAGTACGAGCAAGACCTCACCGCCCTCTCGATTCGGCTCGTCATCGTCCGGTCGGCGTCTCTGCCGGGAACCACCGAGGCGGCATGTCTCCGCCCCGAGGCGGTCCGTCGAACGGGCCGAGGTCGCCGCTTTCAGGGCTGCATCCGACGCGGCCGTCAAACCACGGACAGGGCGAGAGCGGGCAAGGCTCGGTACCGTCCTCGCGGCGCGTTGGGCCTCGGACGGATCCCGTAGTTTCTGGCCCCGCGCGCTCCTCGCCGGAGCACGCCACCGTTTTGCCGCCCAGCGCCTGACCCTGCCCCTCTGGGGACGGTCGCAGGCCGTCTCCACAGAGCCACCCCCAGACCACACCACCCCCCATGGACACCCTCCCGCCCCTCCCGTCACGCGGCTCCCTCGAAGAGATCGAGGAGGGCAACCAGCTCCAGCCGAAGTTCGACGCCAACGGCCTGATCCCGTGCGTCACGCAGGACGCGACCTCCCGCGAGGTTCTCATGGTGGGCGTCATGAACGCCGAAGCGCTGGCGCTCACCATCGCCACGCGTGAGGCGCACTACTGGTCCCGCTCGCGCCAGAAGCTCTGGCACAAGGGCGAGCAGAGCGGGCTGGTGCAGCACGTGGTCAAGATCCTGATCGACGACGACCAGGACTGCGTGCTTCTGCAGGTGGAGGTCGACGGGGGCGCCTCGTGCCACGTCGGCTACCGGTCGTGCTTCTTCCGCGCGCTCAAGGAAGACGGCCCAGACCCCGACTTCGAGCTCGAGTTCCTCGAGAGCGAAAAGGTGTTCGACCCGAACGAGGTCTACCAGACGGCCCAGGACGGAACGCCTCTGCAGAAGTAGATCCCCGGCCCCGGCCGGGACCCTGAGCAGAAGACCCGCGGCCCGCCCGGCCGGAGAACCGCCTCGGGGACGAGCGCCTCGTCTCGGTCATGACGGGTCGCTCCGGCGCCTCCACCGTTTCACCGAGGCGGTCCACAGGACGCCTCGGCACGCTCGTTCTGCACCGCAGCAGCGCCCGGTCTCCACGCGTGGACCGGGCGCTGCTCAGACGAGCGCAGGCGAAGACGCTGCCACCGAGGCGGTCGGCCGGACTGGACGGACCCGTCGTCGCGCGACAGGGGCAGCCATCGAGATCCGCCTTCCTCCGACCGTTCCCCGAGGCGGTCGTTGCAGCACTCCTGCACGCCGCAACGGACGTCACTCACCGAGGCGGGGGCTTTCGAGAGGAGAGCCGGCGGAGACGCTGCCACCGAGGCAGAAGCCCCTTCCCCCCTCTCCCCCCATTCCGTCGAGCGGGAACAGGGCGAGAGGGGAGGCATCGGGATGGGAGGGCGCCCAGCGATTCACCGGGCACCCCTCACTCCGCCATATCGACGACCGGGGCGCCCGTCGAGGGCAGGCGATCCGCGATCTGCGCGATCTCGGCCGTGATGGCGTCGAGCTGGCCGCGCGCCTCCTGCAGCTCCCGCTCCGCGATGTCGACCGACTCGAGGTGGAGCGGCGTCGGGCCATACTGGGTGGTCAGGCCGCGGTAGCCGACGAACATGCGCGACTGCATCGACGGCGGCGTGCGCTCGCGGAGCGACCGCTTGGTGGGCGAGCCGTAGAGGGCCACGTCGAGGTCGTAGAGCCGCTCCTGCACCGCGTCGATCTGCCCGGCCAGGGCCGCCTCGGGGCGGCGGGCGCGGTCGTGGGCCGCCTCGATGGCCTCGATGCGGTCGCCGGCGCGCTCGACGGCGTTCGAGAAGAGCGTCATGTCCGTCATCAGGCCCTCCATGCGCGCGCGGAACGCGGCCAGGTCGGCCGGCTCGGCGGAGCGGAGGGCGCCGTCGCGCAGCGGCACCACGTCGAACGAGACCGGACCCGAGAGCGTCCGCGCCTGCCCGTCGGCGACGCGCACGAGCGTGGCCGAGTAGGTGCCCGGCTCCACCTCGAAGCCGTTCACGCGGCTCTGCTCGCCCGGCGTGACCGGCCCGAGGGCGTCGCGCTCGAGGTCCCACGCGACGCGGTGCAGGCCCTTCGCGCTGCGGCCGGCGACGCGCGCGACGACGTCGCCCTGGGCGTCGCGGACGTGCAGCTCTACGCGGTCGGCCTCCTCGTTGCGCTCGGCGTCGAGGGCGTCCCAGCCGGGGAACGGCACGTCGTCGCCGTCCTCGACCTCGCCCTCGGCCTCGCGGCGCTGGGCCTCGAGGCTTTGGTAGCCGTCGCGGAGGTAGTACGTGAAGACGGCGCCGTACTCGGGGTTGGGCGCGCGGTACTCGTCGTCGCCGACCGACCCGTTCGTCGACCGGCGGTAGTTGAAGCGGCGGGCGTCGCGGAGGCCGAACAGGTGGCCCTCGCCGGCCAGCACGTCGTCGGTCACCTCACGCAGCGGGCTGTAGTCGTCGAGCACGAGGAAGCCGCGCCCGAAGGTGCCTGCGACGAGGTCGTTCTCGCGGCGCTGGATCACGAGGTCGCGCACGCCGATCGTCGGCATGTCGCCGCCGAGCTCGATCCACTGGCCGCCTCGGTCGGGCGAGAAGTAGACGCCGAACTCGGTGGCGGCGAAGAGCAGGTCGGGCTGCACGTGGTCCTGCACGAGGCGCCACACGAGCGTGCGCTCGGGGATGCCCTCGGTCGCCATCGCCCACGTCCGGCCGCGGTCGGTGCTCTTGACGAGGTAGGGCGCAAAGTCGCCGTACTTGTGGTTGTCGAGCGCGGCGTAGACGGTGTTGGCGTCGTGGAGGTCGGCGTAGACGTGGTTCACGAACGCCCGCTCGGGCACGCCCGCGATCGAGCCCACCTCGACGGCGCGCCACGTGCCGCCGCCGTCCTCGGTGACCTGAAGAAGGCCGTCGTCCGTGCCGGCGTAGATCAGGTCCGCGTCCTGCGCCGAGACGTCCACCGAGGTGATCGTGTTGTAGACCGACATGGCGTAGACGTCCCACGCGTTGTCGATCGACTGCGTGCGGCCCATGATCGGCAGCTCGAAGCGCTCCTCGTTGCGCGTCAGGTCGCCCGAGAGGGCGGTCCAACTGTCGCCGCGGTCGGTCGACATCCAGACGCGCTGCGAGGCGAAGTAGAGCGTCGCCGGGTCGTGCGGGCTGACGAGGATGGGCGCGTCCCAGTTATAGCGCTCTGGCCCCTCGCCCGGCCCCGCCTGGGGCACGATGTAGGTCGCCTCGCCGGTGATCTGGTCGATCCGGTGGAGGTTGCCCTGCTGCGACTGCGCGTAGGTGATGTTCGGGTTGCCCGGCTCGGTGGCCGACTGGTGGCCGTCGCCGCCGAGCGTGATGAACCAGTCGCCGTTGCCGGCGCCCTCGCGGGTGTCCGTGGCCGAGGGGCCGCCCTGCGAGTTGTTGTCCTGCGTGCCTCCGTAGATGTTGTAGAACGGGAGCGCGTCGTCGACGGCGACCTTGTAGTACTGGATGACGGGCAGGTTGTCGATGTAGCGCCAGCTCTCGCCGCCGTCGATCGACTCGTAGAGGCCGCCGTCGGTGCCCGAGAGCAGGTAGTCGGGGTCGGTCGGGTGGAAGGCGAGCGCGTGGTTGTCGACGTGCTTGTTGCCGGTGTTCTGGTTGAAGAACGTCGCGCCGTGGTCGTTCGACTGCTGCACGCGGACGTCCATCAGGTAGATGCGGCCCTCGTGGTGCGGCGAGGCGTAGAGCTCCTGGTAGTAGTGGGGGCCGGTGCCACCGGCGACGGCGTCGGACATCTTGCGCCAGCTCGCGCCGCGGTCGGCGCTCATCCAGAGGCCGCCGGTGCGCTGGTCGGTCTCGATGGCCGCGTAGACGACGTCCGGGTTCTGGGGCGAGATGGCGAGGCCGATCTTGCCCATGTTGCTCCGGGGCAGCCCGCGCGTCATCTCGGTCCACGTCTGGCCGCCGTCGGTGCTCTTGTGGAGGCCGGTGCCGGGGCCGCCGCCCATGTAGGCCGCGACCGTCCGGTGGCGGTCCCAGGTGGCGGCGTACATCACGTCGGGGTCGCGCGGGTCGACGACGAGGTCGGTCGCGCCGGTCCAGTCGCCGCCGCCGAGCACCTGCGTCCACGTCTCGCCGGCGTCCTCGGTGCGGTAGAGGCCGCGCTCGCCGCCCGCGCTCCAGAGCGGCCCCTGGGCGGCCACGAGCACCACGTCCGAGTCGTCGGGGTGGATCCAGATGGTCGAGAGGCGCTCGCTCTCTGCCAGGCCGCGGTTCTCCCACGTCCGCCCGCCGTCGGTCGAGCGGTAGATGCCGTCGCCGTAGGCCGCGTGGCGCCCGCCGATGTTCTCGCCCGTCCCGACCCAGATCGTGCTCGGGTTGCGCGCGTCGATCGCGATGGAGCCGGTCGAGTACGAGGCCTGGCCGTCGAAGAGGGACGTCCAGGTGGTGCCGCTGTTCGCGGTCATCCACACGCCGCCGCTGCCAACGGCGACGTACCACGTCTGGGGATCGTCGGGGTGGATCGCGATGTCGGCGATGCGCCCCGAGGTGAACGCCGGCCCGATGCCGCGCCACGCCAGGGCGTTGTAGTTCAGGTCGGCCACCGTGGGCGGGTCGTCCTGGGCGCTGGCGGGCAGGACGAGCAGGAGCGAGAGCAGGAGCAGGAGCGAGCGCATGGTCGGGAGCAGGACGCCTCGGGGTTTGGATGATGTGAAGGGAATGTATCCACGCGCGAGGGACCTCCGACGCGTCCCATCCTGCGGAATCGCCTCTGCCTCGGGGCGACTCCAGGCCCGGATCGAGGGCGCCCGCCGGACGCGTCGCGACGATGGACGGTGGGCGAGGTGCCTACGCCTCGGGGATGGCGCTTGGCTGCATCGGGGCACAACTCGTAGGGGCGCGGCGTGCCGCGCCCTCCCGTCTCCGGATGCTCCGGCCCTCGCCACGACCGGCCCCGAGGCGGCCGGCCGACCTACGCCGCCTCGGGGCGGGCGAACCGCCTCGGGGGCTGGCGTGACAGTCGATTCATCGCCCCCCTCCCGGCCTCCCCCCGCTGGGGGGAGGAGACGTTTCGGACACCGAGGCGGCCACATGGGCGGTCGTCGTCCGTGGTCTGTCGTCCGTCGTCCTTCCCCGAGGCGACTCACCACCCCGACTTGATGTACGCCTCGGGCACGACGGGGCGCACGCCCCGCAGCCGCGCCTGCGCGTCGGCCTGCGAGAACGGGCCGATCACGAGCGCCGTGAGGCCCGGGTTCAGGTTCGGGTACGCGTCCGAGTCGACGGTGTACGTGTCGGTGATGCCGGCCCGGTCGAGGAGCTGCTGCCGCTCGGCGATCCTCGGGTCGTCGGCGTCGCGCGCGCCGCCCACGATCACGAACCACCGGTTGGTCTGCCGCTCCCCGGGCGTCGACGCCGGCGGCTCGGCGTAACCGGGCGCCTCCTGCGCCGATGGCTCCTGCACCGCGACCCGCTCGCGGACCGCCGTCTCGGGGCTGCCGAGCTGCGTGAGCACGACGCAGTCGTCGCCGGTGAAGTCGGCCGGCCGGTTCAGCGTCGCCGGGTCCATGCACACCTGGGCCTGGTCGTCGGTCAGGATCTTGACGATGCCCGGGATGCGGGCCACCTGCTCGTCGCCCGCGTTCATGACCACGAAGTCGAGGCGGACCGGCTCGGCCCTCTCGTCGACCTCGTAGCCCAGGCGGCCTCCGCTCGGGACCGGCGACGGGTTTCGGAGGATGTCGTTGCCGTCGCGGAGGACCACGCTCCCGTCGCGGGCGAAGATGATCGTCTCCCCGCCCGTGTCGCCGCGGCGACGGCTCGACCACTCCCCGACCAGCTCCTCGGCGAGGCCTGCGACGGGCGCGGGATCCTCGTCCAGGCCCATCATCGCCTCGGTGGAGGTGGGCGGCTCGGCAACGGCGGACGTGTCGGCGGGCGCCGGGTCCGCCTCGGGGCTCGGCGTGGCGGGCGACTCGCAGCCGAGGAGCGGGGAGCACGCCAGCGCCCCGAGGAGGGCGAGGCGTCGGAAAACCAGGGACATGGGCGGGGTCGCGTGGGCCGATTCGCAATCTAGCCGTCCGCCAGGAGATCCGTCCGGGCAGGCGCGCCCCGAGGCGGTCGGCCGGTGCCTACTGCGCGAGACACACCTAAACTGCGCGGACGTCAAAACCAGCGTCATCCCGAGCTTGTCGAGGGATCTCGACGCCTGTCCCGTGCCCCGCCCTCTGACCGTCTACCTCCTCGCCAGCCGGAGCCGCGCACTCTACGTTGGCGTCACGAACAATCTGCCACGTCGTCTCGCCGAGCACCGAGGCGGGCTCAGCGAGTTCACGGCCCGCTATCGGATCGACCGGCTGGTCCATGTCGAGACGTACGACCAGGCGGCAGATGCGATCGCGCGCGAGAAGCAGCTGAAAGGCTGGAGCCGGGAGAAGAAGGTGGCGCTCGTCGAGCGTGAGAACCCGACATGGCGAGACCTCGACGCCTCGCGCTACGGGTGGACCACAGGCTCCAAGGCGGCAGATGCCGACTGTGCAAGCTCCGAGGCGGACCGCCTCGTTGAGGCGCGTCGAGATCCTTCGACTCCGCTTTGCTCCGCTCAGGATGACCAAAGAAGGACCGGCGCGCAAAACCGCCGACGTCCTTGAATCCTCTCCTGTAGATCCACCGCCTCGGGGCCGAACTACACCCGCCATCTCGTGATGAACCGCGAACTCCTCGCCCTCTACCAGGCCGACCGCCGCGAGCACGGCCAGGGGCTCACGCACGGGACGCCCGCCTACGACGCCATGCGCGCCCGGGACCGCCAGCGCCGGCAGCGTGTGGCCGAGATCATGGCCGAGGGCGACGTCACCGCCCCCGAGGATGTCTACCACGCCGCCTGGATCTTCAACCACGGCGACACGCCCGAGGACGCCTGGCAGGGGCATACGTTCGCGAAGCAAGCGGCGGACCTCGGGTTCCGCCCCGCGCGCTGGCTCGCGGCCGCCACCTACGACCGCTGGCGGATGTACCAGGGGCAGCCGCAGCGGTACGGCACCCAGTTCGCCATCGACGCGACGCGCCACCGGCTCTGGGACGTCGACCCCGATACGACCGACGCCGAGCGGGCCGAATGGGACGTGCCGCCGCTGGCGGAGCAGCTCCGTCGAGCCGAGGAGCTGACGCAGACCCACCCTCCTGGGCCAATTGGCGAGGACGCGCCGCAGTGGCTCAAGGACGCCCTTGTGCGCTGGGCGGCCGACGAGACCCCGGACGACGCGACGTAACCGTACGCAGCGCGCACCCCGAGTCGGCGTGCCGTACCCTCCCGTCATGGCCCGCCTTGTCCTCGTCGCCGCTCTCGTCCTCGCCGCCTGCGCCGGCCCGCCCGTCTCGGGGCCGGGCGCCACCGGAGCGGCCGCCTCGGGGCCAGGTGCCAACGCGCCGCTGCGCGTCCAGAGCTTCAACCTGCGCCTCAACCTCGAGTCCGACGGCGACGACGCCTGGCCCTTCCGCCGCGAGGCGGCCGTGGCGATCCTCGCCGAGGCGGACGTGGTGGGCGTCCAGGAGGCCCTGCCCGACATGCTGGCCGACATCGACGCGGCGCTCCCCGCCTACGCCCGCCTCGGGGTCGGGCGGCAGGCCGACGGCGGCGGCGAGTTCAGCGCGATCTACTACCGCACCGCCCGCCTCGCGCCCCTCGCCGACGGCACGTTCTGGCTCAGCGAGACGCCCGCCGTGCCCGGCAGCCAGTCGTGGGACGCCGCCCTCCCCCGCATCGCCACGTGGGCGCGCGTCCGCGACCGCGCAACCGGCGACACGCTCCTCGTCGTCAACACCCACTTCGACCACGTTGGGGCCGAGGCGCGGCGGCAGAGCGCACGTCTGATCCTCGACCGCCTCGACCGCCTCGCGCAGGGCCACCCGGTCGTGCTGCTGGGCGACTTCAACGTGACCGACGACTCCGACGTGTACCGCCTCCTGGCCGACCGCCTCGGGGACGCGCGGCTCGTCTCCGAGGCGACGCCCACCGGCGTGCCGGCGACGTGGAACGGCTTCGGGCGGGATCCGCTCGAGCGCCGCATCGACTTCGTGTTCGTGCGCGGGCCGCTCCGCGTGCTCTCGTTCGCGACCCGCGACGAGACCATCGGCCAGGTGCTCGGCACCGACAGCGCGCGGTACCCGTCCGACCACTTCCCCGTCGAGGCGGTCGTCCGCCTCGGGGACGGGTGAGCGGCGAGGTCCTGCGGACGGAGCGGCTCGCGCTGTCGGCGTTCACCGAGGCGGACGCGCCGTTCCTCGTCCGCCTGCTGGGCGACCCGGGCTTCCTGCGCTTCATCGGCGACCGGGGCGTGCGCACCGAGGCGGACGCCCGCGCCTACGTCGCCGAGGGGCTGCGGGCGAGCTACGCCGCGCACGGGTTCGGCCTCTGGCGGGTCGACTGCCTCGGGGACGGCACGTCGATCGGGATGTGCGGGCTGCTGCAACGCGACGTCCTGGACGCCCCGGACCTCGGGTATGCCTTCCTCGCGGAGCACACCGGGCAGGGCTACGCCCGCGAGGCCGCCTCGGCGACGCTCGCCTACGCCCGCGTCACCCTCGGCCTCGAGACGGTCTACGCGTACACCGTCGCAGACAACGTCCGCTCGGTCGCCCTCCTCACCGATCTCGGCTTCCGGTTCGACCGCGCGCTCGTCCTCTCCGAGGCGGGCACCGAGGCGGCCCTCTATCGGCACACGCGAGCAGCCGACGCGCCGACGCCGTCCGCACCCGGTCGGTAGAGCGCTCCGAGTTAACGCGCCCCGGTCCACTGCGATACAGACACCCATGAACTCGGTGTCCCCTCCGCCCAACGTCTCCCGGACCACGCTCCAACGCGTCCGGACGGGGCTGGTCCTGATCGGCCTGGCGATCCTCTTTGGGGTCGTCTTTCTGGTCGCCGTCGTCGCCCTTCTGGATCGCATCGGGGGCGACGACCCCAGCGCCGGTGCGATGTGGGCGGCGATCCTGGCCGGGGCGGCGGCGGGATGGGCGGCGACCTACGTCCCGTGGCGCGTGGCCCGGTAGCGGGGGTGGCTCCGACGCGGCGACGCCGCCCGGAGCGCGGCGCGCCTGCTCGAAGGCCTCTCGTAGCCTTCGGGAGTCCGCTTCGGGAGCCCCGCCTCGGGGCTGGGCGTTCCAGCGGAAACAACGCTCGACGCCATGCTGACCGCCGCCGACTTCCAGGCCATCGACGTCTTCCACGACCAGCCCGAGGCGCACCTCGCCTGGCTCGCCGAGGCCGCCGAGGAGCGCCGCCACGCCGTCGGCGAGGTGCCCTTCGAGCGGGGCGACGAAGCGAAGGAGATGTTCGTCGTCCTGGAGGGGGCGTTCCAGATCATGAGCTTCCAGAACGGCCAGCGCCTCCCGTTCGGGACCGTCCACGCGGGCGACATCTCGGGCCTGCTGCCGTTCTCGCGCATGGAGACGTTCGCCGGCGAGGGGACGGTGATCGAAGACCTCCGCGTCGCCGTCATCCACAAGGACCGCTTCTGGGAGATGCTCGAGCGGATGCCTGAGGTGGGCAAGCGGCTCGTCGGGCGGATGACCGACCGCGTCCGCGAGTCGTCACGGCTCGACCAGCAGCGCGAGAAGATGCTGGCGCTCGGCAAGCTCTCGGCCGGCCTCGCGCACGAGCTGAACAACCCGGCCGCCGCCATCCGCCGCAGCATGGCGGACCTCCGCGAGCGGTTCGGGCACATGATGCCGCTCGTGTCCCGCCTCGTGGGGCACGGCCTCGAGCCCGACCAGGTCGAGGCAGCCCGCGCGGCGTTCCAGACGTGCACCGCGCCCACGCCAGGCACCCAGTCCGCCCTCGACCGCAGCGCGCGCGAGGACGAGCTGGCCGACTGGCTGGAGGATCACGACGTGCCCCACGCCTACATCGTGGCCGAGGTGCTCGCCGAGGAGGGCGCCACGCCGGACGCCCTCGACCACCTCGCGGCGACCGTCCCCGAGGCGGCCCTGGGCGACGTGGTGCTGTGGATCGAGAAGGGCATGGCCGTCGACCGGCTGATGGGCGAGGTCCAGCGCGCGGCCGAGCGCATCTCCGACCTCGTGGCGTCGATCAAGGCGTACTCGCACATGGACCGCGCGCCCGAGCGCCAGCGGACTGACCTCCACGAGGGCATTGACCAGACGCTGACCATGCTGGGTCACAGCATCAAGGCGAAGTCGCTGGCCGTCGAGCGGGCCTGGGGCGAGGGCGTCCCCGAGGTGTGCGTCTACCCCGGCGAGATCAACCAGGTGTGGACCAACCTGCTCGACAACGCCATCGACGCGGCGCCCGAGGGCGGCACGATCCGGATCGCGACGCGCGTCGAGGGGCCGCTCGCCTGCGTCGACATCACCGACGACGGCGCGGGCATCCCGGCCGAGGTCCAGAGCCGCATCTTCGAGCCGTTCTTCACGACCAAGGAGCCCGGCCAGGGGACCGGCCTCGGGCTCGACGTGGTGCAGCGGATCGTGGGCCAGCACGAGGGCCGCGTGACGGTCGAGAGCGAGCCCGGGCAGACCACGTTCACCGTCTGCCTGCCCATCGAGGGGCCGCGCAAGGCGGTCTCGCTCACCGAGGCGCCTGCCGAGGCGGAACCCGCGGAGACAGCGCCAGCCGACGTCTAGCCCGCCTCGGGGACGACGGACGACGGACGACGGACGACGGACGACGGACGACGGACGACGGACGACGAGGATCGCCCCCGCCTCGGGGACGCGCAAGGCGGAATCCTCGACCGCCTCGGGGCCGACGCGCCGCGCCGAGGAAGGCGCTGTGCCCTCGCCGAGGCAGTGAGCCCCGAGGCGAAGATCAGGCCGCGGTCCGCCGTCCGCGGTCCTTCGTCCCGACCGCAGGTCGGTCACACCCCGCCCGACACGACCGGCGCCTCGGCCGCCGTCTGCCACGGCACCGCGGGCCACCACCGCTCGACCGGAGGCGCCGCCTCGGGGCGGACGCTCTCGCCTGGGCGCGGGATCGAGATCGGCACGCCGGCCTCCGAGGCGGCGACGAGCACCCGCTCGGCCGGCTCCGTCCACCCGTGGAGCGCGAGGTCGAACGTGCCCCAGTGGACCGGGACGAGCAGCCCGCCCCGCGCGTCCTGCACCGCGCGCACGGCCTGCTCCGGCCCCATGTGGATGTCGGCCCACGCCTGGTTGTAGGCACCCGTCTCGACGAGGGTCGCGTCGAAGCCCCCGAGGCGGACGCCCACCTCGGCAAACGCCGCCTGGTAGCCGCCGTCGCCGGTCACGTAGAGCGACCGCTCGGAGCCCCGGAGCGCCCAGCCGCACCAGAGCGTCCGGTCGCGGTCGGTCAGGGAGCGCCCCGAGAAGTGTCGCGCCGGCGTGCCGACGATCTCGATGCCCGCCACCTCGGCGGCGTCCCACCAGTCCGCTTCGGTGATCCGCCCAGCCGGCACGCCCCACCGCTCGAGGTGCGCGCCCACGCCGAGCGGCACGATCCAGCGCGGCACCGAGGCGGCCAGCCGCCGGACAGCCGCGTAGTCGAGGTGGTCGTAGTGGTCGTGGGTGAGGAGGACCGCGTCGAGGCGGGGCAGCGCGTCGAGGGGCAGCGGCGGCTCGAAAAAGCGCGAGACGCCGAACAGCGGGCCCGGCGAGGCGTGGCGGCTAAAGACGGGATCGGTCAGGAACCGACGCCCCTCGATCTCGACGAGCGCCGTCGAGTGGCCGAGCCACGTCACGCGGAGGTCCTGTGGCGCCTCGAAGTCGCGGGCCGTCCGGGCGACAGTCGGGACCGGCTGGCGCGGACGCCGGATGTCGCGGTTGGCGGTCAGGAAGTCCCAGATCGCGGCTGGCGACCCGCCCACAGGCGACGCCTCGGGGTTGCGGAAGGCGCCGCCGTGCCACTGCGGCGAGCGGCGCATCCGGTCGAGGCGGGCGCCCTCGGGAGCCGCGCCGAAGACGGGGTGGCGAAGGGCAGCGGCGCCCGCGGCGACGGCGCCCCCGAGGAGGGCCGAGCCGGCAAACCAGAGGCGAGCAGACATGGTCGAGGGGGAAAAGGGAACGCGCCGAGGCGGCGAGCCGAGCCTGGAGCGAAATGCAGGAGGGTACGGGGTGCGAGGTACGGGGTACACGGACGCCGAGGGCTCCTCGGGCCGTACCTGGTACCCGGTACCGTGTACCCACCCGAAGGCGGCTAGCCCATCCGGGAGCGAATGAAGGCGTCGAACATCCGGTCGGAGAGGAGCCGGCGTGCCGTGACCGCCAGAAGAGCCTGGTCGCCAACGGCGTACCGGGTCTTCGGTCGGTCGGCGACCACCGCGCGGGCGATGGCGTCGGCGACGACGCTCGGCGGCGAGCCGTTCCCGCCCTCGTAGGCCCCCGCCACAAAGCCCTTCATCTTGGCGGCGAGATCGGCGTACGGCCCCTCGCCCGACTGCTCCATCATGCTCCCCATGGCCACGCCGTCCCACTCGGTCCGGATGGCGCCGGGCTCAATGACGACCACGTCGACCCCATGCTCGGCCACCTCGAGGCGGAGGACGTCCGAAAACCCTTCGACGGCGTGCTTGGTCGCGTGGTACCACGCGCCGAGCGGGGCGTAGATCTTCCCGCCGATCGACGAGATGTTGACGACCGTGCCCGACCGCTGCGCCCTCATCGTCGGCAGGACGAGCTGCGTCATCCGCGCCAGCCCGAACAGGTTGACCTCGAACTGGCGACGCGCTTCGTCGAGCGGCACGTCCTCGACGGCGCCGTACGAGCCGTAGCCGGCGTTGTTGACGAGCACGTCGACGCGGCCCTCGGCGTCGAGGGCGGCCTGGACGAAGGCCTGCATCGAGGCCTCCTCGGTGACGTCGAGGCGGAGCGCGTGGCCGCCGGCCGCCTCGACGCCGGCCATCTTCTCGACGCGGCGGGCGCCGCCGTAGACGGTGTATCCGTCGCGGATCAGGCGGAGGGCGGTCGCCTCGCCGATGCCGGACGAGGCGCCGGTGACAAGGGCGACGTTCTTGGAGGTGGACATGGGAGTCGGGGGAGGATGGCGGCTCCTACCCATCCGCGAATCGAATGTTTCAATAATCGAATCATTCAAATGAGAAACCGTTGCAGCGACGCAGGCGTTGCGAGATTCCTCCCATGCCTCCGCCCCCCTCACCTGCCCTCGTCACCGCGTTCGCCCAGGCCGTCCGCAGCCTCGGCGTTCTCTTCCTCAAGGTGGCCGCCGAGCAATCCTCGTCCCAAGCCACGCTGACCAAGCAGGAGCTCTTGGCCGTCGACGTGCTCGGCGTGCGCGGGCCGAGCCGGATGGGCGCCATCGCCGACCACCTCGGGGTTGGGCAGAGCGCCGTGACGCCGCTCGTCGACCGCCTCGAGGCGGCGGGCCTGGCCGAGCGACGCCGCAGCGACGCCGACCGCCGCGTGTGGCGGGTCGACCTCACCGAGGCGGGGCGCGACGTGTTCGCGGCCGAGAGCGCGGCCTACGAGCGCCTCGCCGCCGAGATGCTGGCGCCGCTGGAGCCGGCCGAGCGCGAGACGCTTGTCGGCCTCCTCGGCAAGATGCGGCCCGACGGCTGACGGCCGACGACGGACCGCCGACGGCCGCATCTGAGACAGCAAACGCACCGACCTCGGAGCCACCGAGGCGGTGGATGGAACGTTCCTCTCCTGGACAGGCGGGGTGGTGGACCAACCCGGGGGCGCCGCCTCGGGGCCGAGCACCGGCTGCTTGTGGCGGGACAGATCACCGTGTACGTTTGATGCTCCAGTTCACTGCACCGATCGTCATGCGCCTCGTCCTCCCGCTCGCCCTCGCTCTCCTCCTCGATCCCTCCGCCCTGGCGCAGGACAGCGCCCCCGAGGCCGCCCGGATCTCCGTGACGTACCACGTCCAAGCGGCCGTCGCCAACTCGGAGGGTGCGCCGGTGCCAGGCATCATCGTCCGGCTCTCGGAGGATCCGCACCTGACCGCGCTCGACGTCCTTAATGCCCAGCACAACTACCCCCGCATCGAGGCCGAGTTCGCATTTAGGAGTGCAGCCGACTACGCGGCGTGGCGCGAGAGCGAGGCAACCATTGCCCTGCTAGACGCCCTCGGAGAGAACGTGGGCAACTTCGCCGCGTCACTTTCGATGCGCCGCGACCCGAGGTTCGTCCCGGCCATCGACTGACCCCGAGGCGGGCTTTTCGGCGGCCGCCTCGGGGCCGGGCGTGGACGTCGATTCGTCGCCCCCCTCCCAACCTCCCCCCGCTGGGGGGAGGAGAACGAAAACCACCGAGGCGGTCGGCCCTAAGGCCCTCCGGCCGTCGTCCGCGGTCCCGGCGGCGAACGCCGCCGCTACTTCTCGGCCACCGCCTCGGGGGCGACGCCGACGGGCGTCGGGTCGGGCGGGAGCGGCGTGAACCACGCGCGGCCGTCGTGCGCCAGCATCCGGTCGGCCGCGGCGGGCCCCCACGTCCCCGAGGCGTAGTTGGGGAACTCGGCCGGTGGCGAGGCCCCCCAGGCGGCGAGGACCGGCTCGACGACGCGCCACGCCGTCTCGACCTGGTCGGAGCGCATGAACAGGGTCGCGTCGCCGCGGATGGCGTCGAGCAGCAGCGTCTCGTAGGCGTCGGGCGGCGTCTCGAACACCTCGTCGTAGTCGAACCGCATCGCGACCGGGTGGAGCAGCATCGACGGGCCGGGCCGCTTGGCCTGGAAGCGGAGCACGATGCCCTCGTCGGGCTGGATGCGGAGCACGAGGCGGTTCGGCTGCCACGCCTCGTCGGCCCCGGCCGGGAACGCCCGGTGCGGCACGGGCCGGAACTGGACCGACACCTCGGACACGCGGCGCGGCATCCGCTTGCCCGTCCGGAGGTAGAACGGGACGCCGTGCCAGCGCCAGTTCTCGACCTCCAGCTTGAGCGCCGCGTACGTCTCGGTGGTCGAGTGCGGGTCGACGTGCGGCTCGGTCCGGTAGCCCGGCACGAGGTCGCCCCCGAGGTGGCCCGGCCCGTACTGCCCGCGCACGGCCACCTCGGGGAGGCGGTCGGTCGTGATCGGGCGGACCGCCCGGAGCACGTCGACCTTCTTGTTGCGCACCTCGTCGGCCTGGAACGCGACCGGCGGCTCCATCGCGACCAGGCACAGAAGCTGCAGCAGGTGGTTCTGCACCATGTCGCGCAGCGCCCCCGATCGCTCGTAGTAGCCGCCTCGGTGCTCGACGCCCACTGTCTCGGCGACCGTGATCTGGACGTGGTCGACGTAGCGGGCGTCCCAGATCGGCTCGAAAAGCGCGTTTGCGAAGCGGAACGCCAGCATGTTCTGGACGGTCTCCTTGCCCAGGTAGTGGTCGATGCGGAAGATCTGGTCCTCCGAGGCGGTCTGGAGGAGCACCCGGTCGAGGGCACGCGCGCTGGCGGTGTCGTGCCCGAAGGGCTTCTCGACCACCACCCGGCTGCGTACGGGGTCCTCCAGCAACCCCGCCTCGGCGAGGCCGGTCACGATGGCCTCGACGAGGAAGGGGGCGACGGACAGGTAGTACACCCGGTGCGTCTCCTCGCCGTCGTCCAGCAGGGCGTCGAGCCGCCCCCCGAGGCGGGCGAAGGTCTCCGCCTCGGTGGCGTCGCCCTGCACGTAGGCCAGGCGCGCTGAGAAGGCGGCCCAGCTCTCGGCGTCGGCGTCGCGGGGGAAGAAGCGGCCCATCGTGTCGGCCGCGTCGCACGAGAACTCGACGAACGCCTCGTCCGACATCTCCTTCAGGTCGACGCCGACCACGTCCACCTCGGGCGGCAGGTGGCCCTCGCGGTAGAGGTCGTAGAGGGCCGGGATCAGCTTGCGGTGCGCGAGGTCGCCGGCTGCGCCGAAAAGGACGAGCTGGACAGCGTGAGGGATCATCGGGGAGTGGAGAGTTGAGAATGGAGAGTTGAGAATGGCACATGCGGGCGTTGCCGTCAGCCAGGCGCCCTCACTCTCAACTCTCCATTTTCCATTTTCAATGACTCAACGGTTGCCACGACGCATGAAACGTGCCCTCCCGGTCGGTGCGGGCGAAGGTGTGCGCCCCGAAGTAGTCGCGCTGGGCGGCGACGAGGTTGGCTGGCAGGCGGGCGCTGCGGTAGGCGTCGAGGTAGGCCAGCGACGCCGAGAGCGCCGGCACGGGCAGCCCGGCCTGGGCCGCCTCGGCGACGATCTGGCGGAGCCCGGCCTGCGTTTCGACCACCGTCCCCGCCACGGCCTCCGAGACGAGGAGGTTGGGCACGTCCGGGTCGGCCGCGAAGGCCTCGCGGAAGGTCTCCAGCATGGCCGCACGGATGATGCAGCCGCCGCGCCAGATGCGGGCCACCTCACCCAGGTCGAGCCCGAACCCGTACGCCTCGGAGGCGCGGGCGAGGAGCGCAAAGCCCTGGGCGTAGGTCGTCAGGAACGCCGCATGCAGGGCCTCCCCGAGGCGGTCCACCACGCCCGCCTCAGTGCCCCCGAAGCGCCGGGCGGGCGCCCCGAGGCGGTCGGCCGCGGCGACGCGCTCGTCCTTGAGGGCCGAGAGGTAGCGGCTCGTGACCGCCACGTCGATGGTGGGCGTCGGCACGCCGAGGTCGAGGGCGTCCTGGCTGGTCCACTTGCCGGTTCCCTTCTGGCTGGCCGTGTCGGCGATGGCGTCGAGGAGGAACGCGTCGGTGCCCTCGGCGGCGCCCGCCTCGGGGGCGTCGGGCTGGTGCAGGATGGCCGCCGAGATCTCGACGAGGTAGGACGCCAGCGCGCCGCGGTTCCACGACGCGAAGAGGTCGCCCATCGCCCGGTTGCCCATCCCGAGGCCGCGGTTGCAGACGTCGTACGCCTCGGCGAGGAGCTGCATCATGCCGTACTCGATCCCGTTGTGGACCATCTTGACGTAGTGCCCCGCCGCGCCGGCCCCGAGGTGGGCCACGCAGGGGTCGCCGTCGACCGTGGCCGCCATCCCGCGGAGGACGGGCGCGACGCGGTCGTAGGGCTCGCGCGGCCCGCCGGGCATGAGGCTCGGACCGTGGCGCGCGCCCTCCTCGCCGCCCGAGACGCCCATCCCGAAGAAGTGGTGGCCCGCCTCGGCGAGGCGGTCGTGGCGCCGCTGCGTGTCGGGGAAGTGCGAGTTGCCGCCGTCGATGACGAGGTCGCCCGGGTCGAGGTGCGGGATGAGCCCGTCGAGGACGGCGTCGACCGCCTTCCCCGCGGGCACCATCACCAGGAGGTTGCGCGGCGTCGGGAGAGCGTCGAGGAACGCGCCGAGGTCGGTCGTGGCGGCGCGCGCACGTCCGTCCGCCTCGGTGGCGAAGCCCGCGACGGCGTCCTCGCCGAGGTCGGTCCCGGCGACGGCGACGCCCTCGTCGAGCGCGTTGAGGGCCAGGTTGCGGCCCATGACGCCGAGGCCAACGACGCCGAGGTGGGGCTGAGACATGCGGGGAGGGGTCGGGTGGAGAGGCCAGACAATACGCGCCGCCGCCCTCGCCGTGCCGCCTCGGGCGAGTGGGGCGAGTGGGGCGAGTGGGGCGAGTGG
>JBCCQJ010000032.1:0-22179 GCA_039024395.1 Bacteroidota bacterium
CCTCTCCCCCGCCGGGCGCGCGCCGCCCGCTGTTTCGGCGTCTCTACCGCGCCCCCGCCCCGGGGCGGGCGGGCGCGCCGGGCGCCCCCCCCCACGACGCGACCGCCTCGGTGCCCATCGACCTCCGTGCCCATTCCCGAGGCGGCGCCCGATCCCCTCACTCTATCCCTCTCCCCGAGGGAGAGAGGACCTCGCATCGACCGCCTCTGGGCCGACGACCTCAGTGGTTTTCGTTCTCCTCCCCCCAGCGGGGGGAGGCCGGGAGGGGAGCGACGAATCGAAGGCCGTGGTCATCTCCGAGGCGGTGGACATCTCGTCCCCCCCTGTCCAGGAGGGGGGCTCCGCAGAGACGCCGATGACCACGCCTGACCCCGAGGCGGCTGGCTCCGAGGCGGGGCTGGAGATCCACGCCGCGCATGACACGCTCCGCCTCGGAGACGAAGCGGTTCGGGCGGTCGTCGAGGCGGTGTGTGCGGGCGAGGGCGTGCGGGTCCTCAGCCTGAACGTCGTCCTGGGCGACCACGCGCTCGTCCACGACCTCAACCGCGAGTGGCTGGGGCACGACTTCGAGACCGACGTCGTCTCGTTCGTCCTCGACGAGGCGGCGCAGGCGCGCGGCGAGATCGACGGCGAGGTCTACGTCGACCTCGACACCGCCTCGGAGCGGGCGCCCGAGTTCGGCGTGCCGATGGAGCACGAGGCGCTGCGCTACGTGGCCCACGGCGTCCTCCACCTCGTCGGCCACGACGACGCCACCGAGGCGGAGCGGGCCGCGATGCGGGCGCTGGAAGACCGCTACCTCACCGAGGCGGGCGTCTGATGTCGGTCCCCACCGCCGCCTCGGTGCCGGACGGCGACGACCTCACGCGGATCCGCCGCGTCGTAGCCGAGCGTGGGCTCGTCGGGTTGGCGAACGACACGAAGTGGAACGAGCTGCTGGCCGTCATGCGGGCGCGCCGGACGCACGTCCCCGCGCACCGCTGGAAGCGCATCGACGCCGACCACGTGACCCGGTGGGACTCCGAGTGGTTCTACCACCTCCCCACCCCGTTCGTGTCGTGCGAATGGCTCGACATCCGGCTCGTCCGCGAAGTTCGACAGGGCCGCCTCGTGCCCCCGAGGCGGATCGAGCACGGCGATTGGATCGAGTCCGCGCTCGACCGCATCGGGTTCGACTGGATTCGCCACGGCGACGTCGCGCGCATCTTCGGCTACGCGCCTCGGAGCCTGGAAGGCCTGGACTGAGCCGACCGCCTCGGAGCCTGGCGCTTCGGCCCCTCGCCTGATCCCCCCATTCCTCCCACTCCCCCCATTCCCCTCAGCGGGAAACCGGTGGGAGCACAGGAGACCTCTCCCCTACCCGCTGTAGTGCGTCTGCCGCCGCGCGGCCGGCCGCCGGACGGCCCGGCACAGCCCCGTCGCTGACGCGCCGAGGAGAACGGCCCCGGCCGTGGCGAACCCGAGCGCCCAGAGGGTCCCGAACGCGCCAGGCTGGAGCACCACCGGAATCAGCGCACCCGCCCCGAGCGCCCACAGGCCGACCGCCCCGCTCGCCACGCACCCCGCGCCCACCCCGAGGCGGGCCGCTCCGCCGCGGACGCGCCCCCCGAGGCGGGGCAACGCGCTCGCCCCGAGCGCAGCCAGCAGCCCGAAGCCGAGCACGATGAATCCGAAGCCCTCGGCGAACAGTCCGGAGGGCGCCTCGGCACCGAGCGGGACCGTGTCCACCCCGACCGCCACCGTGACGGCCGCGACAACCGCGAGGAGGGCGACCGCAACGCCCACGCCCACCCCGAGGCGGGCGCACCTACCCAACGATCTTGGCCAGCGGCTCGGCCACGCGCACCGCGTGCTCGGCCGTCGACATGATGTAGAAGTGGAGGCCGGGCGCGCCGGCGTCGAGCAGCTCCTCGGCCTGCTTGCGCGCCCACGCGATGCCCACCTCGGGGACGTGCTCGGGCGAGGCCGCCTCGACCTCGGCCGCGAGCGACTCGGGGATCTCGGTGTGGAACGCGCGCGGCAGGGAGCACAGGTGCCGCTTCGAGGTCAGGATCTTGAGGCCCGGCACGATCGGCACGTCGATGCCGACGTCGCGGCAGCGCTCGACGAAGTCGAGGTAGTGCCGGTTGTCGAAGAACATCTGGGTGACGACGTAGTCGGCCCCGGCGTCGATCTTGCGCTTGAGGTTGAGGACGTCCCAGGTCTTGTTCGGCGCGTCGACGTGCTTCTCGGGGTAGCCGCCCACGCCGACGCAGAAGTCGGTCGGCGCGGCGTCGAGGAGGTCTTCGAGGTACTCGCCCCGGTTCATGGCCTGGATCTGGGCCACGAGGTCGGCCGTGTAGGCGTGCTGGTGGCGGTCGGGCCGGTGGGCCTTGGTCACGCCCTTGTCGTCGCCGCGCACGGCGAGCACGTTGTGGATGCCGAGGTAGTTGAGCTCGATCAGCGCGTCCTCGGTCTCCTCCTGCGTGAACCCGTGGCAGAGCACGTGCGGCACCGCGTCGATCCCGAACCGGTGCTGGATGGCCGCGCACAGGCCGAGCGTGCCGGGCCGCTTGCGCTTGACGCGCTTGCGGATCGTGCCGTCCGGCATCTCCTCGTAGACCTTCTCCGCCGAGTGGCTGGTCACGTCGATGAACGGCGGCCGGTACGGCGCGAGGGTCTCGACCAGCTCCAGGATCTGCCCGACCGACGTGCCCCGCTTCGGCGGGATGATCTCGTACGAGAGGAGCGGGCCGTCGGCGCGGTCGTAGTGCTCGGTGACTTTCACGGGGGGCTGTCGGCTCTCGGCCGTGGGCTGTCTGTATGAAAACCTACCACCGAGGCGGAACCACCGTGAGCCGAGAGCCCGCTGAGAGCCGATAGCCGGACGCCGACAGCCCCTGCCTCAGTTCCTCCGCAGCCAGAGGTCGTCGGTGAACGGGTGGCGAGGCGGTCCCGCCTCGGGGTCGCCGGCCGGCGTCGGCGCGGCCTGGCGGCGCGCCTGGTCCTCGATGATGTCGCGCAGGCGGACCGGCCGAGCTTCGCCGCGTCGGCGCGCGCGCTCCCGGAGGGCAGCCTCTTCAAACGGAAGCGGCTGCTCGGGGAAGAGGATGCGCATCATCGTGATGCCCGCCCACACCGTCATCAAAATGATAACGGGCAACGCCACCATGAAAAAGCCTGCGATGACGGCTCCGAGAGGCAGGCTGGCGGCGAGGAGCATCGGTCGGGAGTGCTATTCGGTGGGGGCGGCGTCCATCGCCGGCGCCGAGGTGGGCGGCGTGCCGAAAAGCTCGGCGTCCGGGTCGTCGACGACGAGGGGGACCGCCTCGAACTCGTCGGCGAACGCTTCGGACTCGGCCTCCGCCGCGCGGACCTCCTCCTCGAGGATGTCCGCTGGCACGGCCGACTGTGCTTCGAACGTGTCGCGGAAGGCGAAGTCGAGCCACGTGAACCCGAAGAAGATGACCAGGAACACGGAGCTGCCAATGAACACGAGCACGTTCGTGCCCCGGTCGTGCTCGAGCCCCATAAACTTCGACGCCACCCAGTACGCCTTCGTCCCGGCGATGGCGAGCGTGACCGGCACGCTCAGCCACCCGAGGTGGAGTTCCGGGAACGGCAGGATCCCGACGCCCGGGATGTCCATGAAGCCGCGCTCGGCAAACGCCAGCAGGACGGTCACGACGGTGAGAACGACGAGGACGATGAACGTGACCCAGAGCGTCCGCTTGTCGAAGACGTGGTGCCCGCCGTGGCCGGTGTGCTCGTCGTGCCCCTCGGTATGCGTTTGATCTGCCATTGGAGTCGGTCGTAGACCGTCGGGCGCGGCGAGGTTTCTCGAACCCCACGTCCGACGCCCCACGCTCTAGATCAGGTACATGAGGGGGAAGACGAAGATCCAGATGATGTCCACGATGTGCCAGTACAGCCCGACGTTCTCGACCGGCGTGTACCAGACGCTCGAGTACCTCCCCTTCGCGCCGTAGAAGACGAGGAAGCCGATCGCGATCATCCCGATGATGATGTGGATCGCGTGGATGCCCGTCATCACGTAGTAGATCGAGAAGAAGATGCCTGCGCGGCGGTCGGAGTAGATCGCCGTCTTGTCTCCGCCGAGCTTCTCCTCGCCGGCCTCCGCCTCGGGGCCGCCCGCGAGCGGGGCGCTGCCGTTGGCCGTCTCCGAGGCGGCGTCCGTGCCGACCGCCTCGGCGCCGTCGGTCTCGCTGCCGTGGTCGTCGCCGTGGTCGTCGCCGTGCGAGGGCACGAAGATGGGCGTCAGCTCGGTCGCGCCCGTGAGGTCACTCACGCGGTCGATGTCTTCGTTCAACTCGAAGCTGCTGCCGGGGAAGATGCCCTCGTGGAATTTGTGGGTGTACTCGAAGTACTTGACCACGAGGAAGAACCCGGCGAGTAGGATCGTCGCCGAAAGCAACTGGAGCATCAGCTTCCGGTTGTCCATCTGGATCGCCCGGATCGCCCACGCCATCGTCAGCGACGACAGCAGGAGGACGAGCGTGTTGAACGCGCCGAGGGCCGTGTTGAGCTGGAGGCTGGCCGCCTCGTACAGCTCGGGGTAGAGGACCCGGAAGATGCCGTAGGCCACGAACATCCCGCCGAAGAGCAGGATCTCCGTTGCCAGGAACAGCCACATCCCCAGCTTCGAGGCCTCGAACTGCTGCTCCGCCGAGACGAAGTAGAAGCGCCGGTTGGACGGGTGGAGGTTGCCGTCGTGGCCGACGAGCATCTCGGGCTCGCCGTGGCCGTGCCCGTCGCCGCTATGCGCGGGCGTCACCTGCGGGTCGTCGACGCGAATGGGGGGGGTCGCCATGAGCGTGGTTCGTAGAACGTAGGGCGTGGGGCGCGGTCCGACGCCCTGCGTCCCGCAATTACATGTCGGTCGCAGAGTCGGGCTGGCGCGTACCGTCGCCGACGGTCACGTCCATCTCCTGCGGGCCGCCGACCTCGACCACCGGCACGGGCGCGCCCTGCTGGCTGTCGCCCGACGTGCCGAAGAGGACTTCGTAGTCGTAGGGCCCGTGGGTCACGAGCGGCGTGTGGTGGAAGTTGTGGTGGTCTGGCGGGGTCGTCGTGTGGGTCCAGTCGAGGGTGGCGCCGCCCCAGGGGTTGCCCGGAGCCAGCTTGCCCTTGCGAACCGACCACAGGCCGTTGACGAGCACGACCAGCAGGCCGACGCCCAGAACGTACGACCCGATCGTCGACGCCTGGTGGAGCGGCTCGAGCCACGGCATGTCCGGGTAGTCGTAGTACCGGCGCGGCATGCCCTGGCTGCCCATGATGAACTGGATGAAGAACGTCATGTTGAAGCCGATGAACACGAGCAGCGCCGAGAGCTTGCCCATGCCCTCGTGGTAGAGCCGGCCCGTCATCTTCGGCCACCAGAAGTGGAGGCCGCCGAGGAAGGCCATCACCGTGCCGCCCATCATCACGTAGTGGAAGTGGGCGACCACGAAGTAGGTGTCGTGGAGGTGGATGTCGACCGCCAGCGCGCCCACCATGATGCCTGTCACGCCGCCGATGGTGAACAGGAAGAGGAACATGAGCGCGTAGAGCATCGGCGTCTTGAGCCACACCGAGCCCTTGTACATCGTCCAGACCCAGTTGAAGACCTTGATGCCCGACGGAATGCCGATCAGGAACGTGATGAGCGAGAACACCACCGAGGAGACCGGGCTCTGCCCCGAGGTGAACATGTGGTGGCCCCACACGAGGAAGCCGAGCAGCGCGATCGCCACCGACGAGAGCGCGACGGCCCGGTAGCCGTAGACCCGCTGGCGGCTGAAGGTGCCCATCAGCTCCGAGATCACGCCGAAGGCCGGCAGGATCATGATGTAGACGGCCGGGTGGCTGTAGAACCAGAAGAAGTGCTGGAACAGCACCGGGTCGCCGCCGAGCGCCGGGTCGAAGATGCCGATGCCGAGCAGGCGCTCCATCGTCAGCAGCACCAGCGTGATGCCGATCACGGGCGTCGCCAGGATCTGCACGATCGAGGTCGCGTAGAGCGACCACAGGAAGAGCGGCATCCGGTTCCAGGTCATCCCGGGCGCCCGCATCTTGTGGATCGTCACGATGAAGTTCATCCCCGTCAGGATCGACGAGAAGCCCATCACGAACGCGCCCAGCGCCATCGCGATCACCGCCGTGCCCGTCTCCTTCGAGTACGGCGTGTAGAAGGTCCACCCGGTGTCGACGCCGCCCGTCGTGATCGAGAGGAGCGCGATGCTCGCCCCGGCGATGTAGATGTAGAGGCTCAGCAGGTTGAGCCTGGGGAACGCCACGTCCTTGGCCCCCACCATGATGGGCAGCAGGAAGTTGCCCATCGTGGCCGGGATCGACGGGATGATGAACAGGAACACCATGATGAGGCCATGCATGGTGAACACCCGGTTGTAGGTGTCCGCCCCCATGATGGTCTCCCCCACGAAGAACAGCTCCGTCCGGACCAGGATCGCCAGGATGCCGCCGACGGCGAAGAAGAACGAGACCGCAACGAGATACATGATCCCGATGCGCTTGTGGTCGACCGAGAGCGCCCAGCCCTTGAACCAGGCCCACGCGCGGGCGAGGCCGCGGACGTCGTCCGGCGGCCGGGGCTCGCGGAGGTAGTTGTGGATCGGCTCGTGCCCGACGGGGTACGCGCGCGCCTCACGGGGCACGGTGGTCGTCGTCGGGGCCGGGGGGGCTAGCGTCGCCATAGGTGGGTCTGCGTCTGGCCCCGAGGCGGTGCGCCTCGGAGCCGGGTGTGTGGTGTTACTCGTCGGTCTCGGTCATGGCCTCGCCTTCGGGGGTGGCCGCCTCGCCTGCGGCCGCTTCGCCCGCGGCCGCCTCGCCCTCGGCGGGCTGCCCGTCGGAGAGGACGAGCACGGTCCGGTCCGCCTCGGTGGCGGCTCCGCTCAGCTCGCGGATGTACGCCGAGACGCCCGCCAACTGGGCCTCGTTGAGCTGGCCGTCGTACGACGGCATGTTGCCGTTCTCGTAGCCGGGCACCATGTACTCCTGCGGGTAGAGGATCGAGGCGGTCACGTACTCCTCGTTGACCTCGCCCTGCGGGCTGCCCGGGCGCGGCGCGCCCCAGACGTTGGCCCACGACGGCCCGACGCCGTCTGCGCCGTCGATCGAGTGGCACGAGTTGCAACTGTAGCGGGTGTACGTCTGCTCGCCCCACTCGACGAGGCTCAGGGCCTGGTCCGGCGGCCCGAGGCGGCGCTCGTAGTACTCGTTGCGCGAGACGACGTGGATCTTGGCGCCCATGTTCGAGTGCGACGTGCCGCAGTACTCGGTGCAGAGCACCTGGTAGGTGCCCTCCTCGGGGGCCTCGAACCAGACGTACGAGTAGCGGTTGGGGATCACGTCGTGCTTGATCCGAAACTCGGGGACGTAGAAGCTGTGGAGCACGTCCTGGCTCGTCATCTCGAGGCGGATGGGCGTGCCCACGGGCACGTAGACCTCGTTCGGGTACTGCACGCCGTTCTGGTACTCGAAATTCCAGGCCCACTTGTATCCCTCCACGTTGATCGTGATCGCGTCCGTGGGCGGGATCGAGGTGCTCACGTAGGCCCGGAAGCCCCAGAAGAAGACGACCAGCACCAGAAGCGTGGGCACGACGACCCACGACAGCTCGAGCCACTTGCTCTCGTGCACGTCGACCGGCCGGTCGGCGTGGCTCTTGCGGCGGTACTTCCAGACGAAGTAGACCATCGCCGCCGTCACCAGGATCGTCAGCAGCGTGCTCGTGTAGAGGATGAAGTAGAAGAGCCCGTCGATCTCGTGCGCCGTCGTCGAAGACTGCGGCGGGAGCCAGAGCGAGCCGTCCTCGATGAAGAACGACGTGCGCTCTTCGAGGACTGGGGTGTCGTCGGTCTGCATCATAGAGGAAAAATCGGCACACAGGGTGCCGTCGTAAAGTCAGTGCGCCGAGGCCGTGGGCGGCGTCCAACTGTCGGGCGCCTGGCGGACCTCGCGGCGCCACAGCACGAACAGAAGGCCACCGACGACGAGGATCAGCAGGCCGCCCCCGATCTTCGTCATGGTGAGGACGGCGAGGGAGTACGACTGGGCGTCCTCGTCGTACTCGAAACAGGTCAGCAGGAAGCGGTCGAGCGTCGACCCGACCCTCCCCTGCCCCGCCTCGACGAGGGAGAGCCGGAAGTCGCGCTCGGCGTAGTTGATGCCGTAGAGGTAGCGGGTCACCTTGCCCTGCGGGCTGAGGAAGATGAGCGCGGCGTTGTGGGCGTACTCGCCCGTCCGCACGTCGAGCGCGTAGCGGAAGCCCGTCGCCTCGGCGAGGGCCTGCACGTTCGCCTCGTACGTGTCGCCGATCGTCCAGAAGTGGAGCCCCGAGGCGGCCGCGGGGTCGCCGATCGTGTCGACGTAGCGGGCCTTCACCTCGGAGGCGCGCTGCGGCGTGTCGGCAGGGTCCACCGAGACGGCCAGCACGTCGTAGTCGACGCCGGGCGTGAGGTCGGTGGCGACGACCGCGTCCGAGACGCCGTCGAGGATCAGGCTGCACAGCATCGGGCAGTCGTGGTAGACGAACGCGACCGCGAGCGGCCGGCCGTTGTCCAGCAGCGACGACAGGTTCACCTCGTCGCCCGCCTCGTCGAGGAACGCCAGGTCCCGCGGCACCACGTCGCCCAGGTTCTCGATGATGCCCACCTCGGTGACGAGGCGGTTCGGGAGCGCGCCCTGCTCGTCCTGCCCGTCGAGGGGCTGGAACTTGGACGGAGAGATCACCTGCGCGGCCGGCATCGTCCCCAGTCCCACCCCCCCGAGGAGGATCGCCAGGATAGTATGGAGGCCACGCGCACGCATCACTCCTCGGCGTCCACGAACGGTTCGTTCACGCCGGCGTCCTCGACCTCGCCGAGCGTCAGCGGGGCGTCCTCGGCCGCCTCGGCGGGCGTTTCCTGGGCCATCGACGGCGCGGCGACCGCCCGCCCCGGGCCGCGGACGACCGGGAGCGTGTTCCACTCGGCGTTCGTCGTCGGCAGCTCGGACGTGGCCGCGTTGTAGTTGCCGGCCGCCTCGTACTCGGCGGCGACGAGGCCCATCGCCTGCTCGATCGGCAGCGTGTAGACGTCGCCGTCGCGGCCGTAGTCCGAGATCTTGGCCTCGCCGGCCGCCTGGATGGCGTCGAGCTCGGGGTAGTCTTCGACGTTCTCGGCGCGCTGGTCGACCTGCGTCTTGAACGGGATGTAGAAGAGGTAGATCAGAACGACGGCGAGCGCGACCACGGAGACCACGGTCGCCGCGACGAGGCCGAGCAGTTGTCCCGCCTCGATGCCCTCGTCCTCGACGCCCATCGTGGCGAGGAGCGCCTCGCCCTCGGGGTCGGCGCTGGGGGTGATCGCCTCCGCCTCGGCGGCGACCTCGGCCGCGGTGGCCGCCACGAGGCCCGGGAGGGGCCCGCCCTCCTCGGCCTGCTCGGGGCGCACGACCGCCGGGAGCGCCTCGGGGAGAGCCTCCTCGGGGGCGGTCTCCTCCTGCGGCGCCACCGCCTCACCGGCGTGTGGGTCGGACGCAGAGGTCTCCTGGGTCTCCTCGGGGAGGGGGCCCTCGAACTCAGGATCGGTGTGCGTGGAGTCGGCCATCGTGAGCAAGAAACGGCAGCGCACGCTGCCATGATTTCAGTTCGTATTGAAACCTCCGTGGAGGCCCCTGAGGCGGACACTCCGCGGCAGTGGACGGGCCACCGAGGCGGTGGAGGGCGCCGTCACCTAGGTGTTTTCGAAGCGGAGCGAGTCGGCGAAGTACGGGTCGCCGTACGGCGTAAGCGCGTGGCGCCCCAGACGGATCATCGTCGTGCCGACGTACACACCAAAGAGCCCGATCCACATCGCCATCTCGGCGAGCGGGACGTTCGGCGCGACGACGTGGATGCCCGGCTCGGCCCCCTCCGGCGCGAGCGCGGCGAGCGACGCCAGCCGGTCGCCCGAGGCGAGCACCGAGGCGGCCTGCTCGGCGCCGTACGACGCCTCGGAGACGTACATCGAGGGCATCGTCATCCACCACAGGTCGACCCAGTGCATCACGATCAGCCAGCCCGCCATGATGGCCAGGGCCGGCGCGACGCGCTTGGTCGCCCGCGGGAGCAGGATGAAGAAGGGCAGGATGAAGTGGAAGATCAGGAGCGCCCACGACACCGTCTCCCAGCCCCCCGTGAACCGCTTGGCGAACCAGACGGTCTCCTCGGGGATGTTGGCGTACCAGTAGAGCATGTACTGGCTGAACGCCACGTACGTCCAGAACACGGTGAAGGCGAACATGAACTTGCCCATGTCCTGCTGGTGCTCGACGGTCACCTCGGGGAGCATCCCGGCCTTCTTGAACCACAGCGCCAGCATCGTGGTCAGGCAGATCGCGGTCAGCCAGCCGCCGGCGAAGAAGTAGATCCCGAACATGGTCGAGAACCAGTGCGGGTCGGTCGACATCACGAAGTCGTAGGCCGCGAACGACGTGAAGACGGCGCACACGGGGATCCCGATCGCACTCCACCTCCGCAGGTCGAGCGTGTTCTGCGGGTCCGGGTTGGCGTCGTTGCGGACCGAGAGGCTGTAGAGCTTGTGGCCGACGTACGAGAAGGCCACGAAGTAGAGCACGTACCGGACGAGGAAGAACGGGACGTTCAGGTACGGCGCCTTGCCGGCGACCAGGTAGTCGTAGTACGGGCTCTCGGGGTCGAAGAGCTCGGCGTGCGTCCAGTGGAACAGGTCGTGCATCCCCAGCAGCACCGGGATGCCGAGCACGGCCAGCAGCGGGAAGCTGGCCGCGAGCGCCTCGGGGATGCGCCGGATCGTGGTCGACCACCGCGCCTTGGTG
Source organism: Bacteroidota bacterium (assembly GCA_039024395.1). GTDB lineage: Bacteria > Bacteroidota > Rhodothermia > Rhodothermales > Rubricoccaceae > Rubrivirga. The sequence goes on from JBCCQJ010000032.1 coordinate 10,819, forward strand.
ATGTGCTGGATCATCACGAAGAACAGCGCGCCGATGGCGACCGAGACGCAGAACACCCACCCGATGAGGTAGGCGAAGAGGGTGGCCTGGAGCCCGATCGAGGCGAGGCCGCCCGCGACCGCCGCGACGAGCATCAGCACGCCGACCGCCATCGGCACGCTCCACCAGCGGTGGTCGCCGCGGAGGCGGTAGCGGTCGGGCACGTTCCGCTCGGCGTCGACGGGGTCGAGGAAGAGCCGGGTGAGGGGGTTCGCCATGAGGAGGGCTCGAAGCCGTAGGCTGTAGGTGGCGCGAGGCTCAGGACATGCAGCCTGGAGCCCACAGCCTACAGCATCAGTTGGTGCGGACGTTCGCGTTGTTGAAGTCGGTGTCCTCGCGCTCGGCGGCCGGGACGTCGTCGGCAGTCGCGGCCTGGGAGCGCTGCAGGGCGCGCATGTAGGCGACGATGGCCCAGCGGTCGGAGGTCGAGATCGTGTGCCCGTAGCTCGGCATCGTGTTGACGCCGTTCTGGATCACGTCGTAGAGGTAGCCGTCGGGTCGGGCGCGGAGGCCGTCGGTGTGGTAGCTCGGCACCTGGAAGCCGTAGCCCTGGCCCCCGTTGCCCACCGCCACGATGCCGCGGCCGTCGCCGGCCACGCCGTGGCAGACGGTGCAGTAGATCTCGTAGCGCTCCTGCCCGCGCTCGAGCAGCGCCGGCGTCACCTCGACGGGGATGTCCTCGACGTAGTCCCCCGCGGCGGTCCGGCCGTAGACGAACGGCGCGTTGGCCGCCGTGATGAGCTGGCCGCGCGCGACCGTGCCCGCGACGGGCTGGCGCATCGCCGCGCCGTCCTCGAACAGCCCGTTCGGCTCCTGGGCCTCGAACCGCTGGACGTAGTCCATGTTGAGGTTCGGGTGGATCGGCGGCTTCTCGCTCGTCATGCCCCGGCAGCCGCCGAGGGCGACCGCGAGGACGAGGGCAAGAGAGGCAAGGCGAGTCGTCATGGGGATGGGGGCGTGGAGCGTGGGACGTGGGGTCCCCACGCCCGACGTGCTACGCACTACGCTAGAGGGCGCCGGTCGAGCGCGACGGCGTGGCCGGGGCCACCTCGGGAAGGGCCGAGGCCGCGCCGTTCCCCTCCGAGGTGGGCAGCGCACGAGCGTCGGTCGCGCCGTCGTGGTCGACGTACTCGACGGCGAGCGCCCCGAGGTCGAAGAGGTCGTCGGTCGTGGCGTCGCGGCCGAACTGGCCGTCCGCCTTCGAGATGTGGAGGAAGAAGGCGTCGTCGGTCGCCCGCCCGAAGCGCTCCGAGTGAAAGAGCAGGTTGTAGGGCTTCGGCAGCCCGTTGAGGGCCAGCATCCCGCCCACCGCGCCGAGCGCCGAGAACAGGATCGTCAGCTCGAACATCACCGGCACGCTCGCCTCCCAGGAGAAGAGCGGCTTGTTGGAGATGTTGATCGGGTACGGCGCGAGGTTCGTGATCGCCCCCGGCCACCAGTCGAACTGCGGCCCGGCGCTCGTCCACCACTGGAGGAACCACCCGAGGAAGAGCCCGACGAGGGCAAGCCCAAAGACGATGAAGCCCAGCTTCGAGACGCCGAGGCCCATCGCCCGGTCCATGCCGTGGATGGGGAACGGCGAGAACGTGTCGAGGCGCGAGTACCCCTTCTCGCGCATCCCCTTGACGGCGTCGTAGAGCGCGCCGGGGTCGGAGAACTCGGCGAGCAGGCCCACGTTCTGGTTGGCCCGTTCGTCGAGGCGCGTGCGGATGGCGTCGAGCATGGTCGTGGGGGCTTAGGTGCCGTCTCCGAGGCGGTCCGCCTCGGGGTCGCCGGCGTCGGGGGCGACGCCAGGGGAGGCCGGGGCGGCGTCCTCAGCGGTGGCGTCGGTCTGGTACGGCGCCAGGTCGTGGACCGCGTGGCCGTCGCCCGAGTGGTGGTAGAAGTGGGGGTCGGCCTGAGGCATCACGCCCTTCACCTCGGCGATGGCCACCATGGGCACGAACCGGAGGAAGAGGAGGAAGAGCGTGAAGAAGAGCCCGAAGGTGCCGAAGAACAGCAGCCCGTCCCAGGCGGTGGCCGTGTAGTAGTCCCACGACGACGGCAGGAAGTCGCGGTGGAGCGAGGTGATCGTGATCACGAAGCGCTCGAACCACATCCCGATGTTGGTCGTGATCGAGATGAAGAAGGCGATGCCGATGTTGCGGCGGAAGCTCTTTTTCCAGAAGAGCTGCGGGAAGATGAGGTTGCAGCTCATCATGGTCCAGTACGCCCACCAGTACGGCCCCGTGGCCCGGTTGATGAACGCGTACTGCTCGTACTCGACGCCCGAGTACCACGCGATGAAGAACTCCGTGATGTAGGCGAAGCCCACCACCGTCCCGGTCACCAGGATGATGATGTTCATCTTCTCGATGTGGTCGAGCGTGATGAGGTTCTGCAGGCCGTACACCTTGCGGGCGACGATCATCAGCGTCATCACCATCGCGAAGCCCGAGAAGATGGCGCCGGCGACGAAGTAGGGCGGGAAGATGGTCGTGTGCCAGCCCGGGATGAGCGACACCGCGAAGTCGAACGAGACGACCGAGTGCACCGAGAGCACGAGCGGCGTCGCGAGGCCGGCCAGGATCAGGTAGGCCCGCTCGTAGTGGCGCCAGTGGCGGTTCGAGCCCGTCCAGCCGAGCGCGAAGAAGCCCAGGATCCGCGCCCGGAGCATCCGGCCTGCCCGGACGGCCCGGTCGCGCATCGTGCCCAGGTCCGGGATCAGGCCGACGTACCAGAACAGCAGCGAGACCGTGCCGTAGATCGAGACCGCGAACACGTCCCACAGGAGCGGGCTCTTGAAGTTGGGCCACATCGCCATCGTGTTCGGGATCGGCAGCAGGTAGTACACCAGCCACACCCGGCCGACGTGGAACGTCGGGAAGACGAGGGCGCACGCGACGGCGAAGAGCGTCATCGCCTCGGCGGCGCGGTTGATCGAGGTCCGCCACTTCTGGCGGAACAGGAAGAGGACGGCCGAGATGAGCGTGCCCGCGTGCCCGATGCCGACCCAGAACACGAAGTTGACGATCGCCCAGCCCCACCCGACCGGGTTGTTCACCCCCCACACGCCCGGCCCGTTCCACACCAGCACGGCCAGCGAGAGGCCCATGATGCCGGCGACCGACACGGCCGCCCCGAAGGCGAGGTACCAGAGCCCCGGCGTCTTCTTCTCGCTGTGGACGGCCACCATCTCGGTGACGTCGTGGAACGAGAGGTTGCCGCGGACGAGGGGCTCCTCCTCGAGCGTCTTGGGCGTCCCGTCGGGGTAGGCCGGCGAGCCGTCCCCGAGGCGGGCGTAGGCGGATTTGGAGGTGGTAGTCGCCACGGGTGCGGGGGTCTGGGACTAGGCGGCAGCGGGCTCCGGGACCGCGTCCGGCTCCGGGGCCGCGCTCGTCTCCGGGTCGAAGGGCGTCGCGAGGGCCGGGTGCGGGTTGCGGAGGCGCGCGAGGTAGGTCACGCGCGGCTTGACGGCCAGGTAGGCCAGCACCGCGTAGTTGCGCGGGTTGGCGCGGGTCTCGAGAACAGCGCTCTCGGGGTTGTTGAGGTCGCCGAAGACGATCGCGTCCGAGGCGCAGGCGCTCTGGCACACCGACTGGAGGTCGTCGTCGGTGAGCGACCGGTTCTCGATGTGCGCGTACTGCTGCGCCTGCCGGATGCGGTGGACGCAGAGCGTGCACTTCTCCATGACGCCGCGGTAGCGGACGGTCACGTACGGGTTGGACTGCATCTGGACTTCGAGCGGCAGCGTCTTGGTCCAGTTGTAGTAGTTGTAGCGCCGGACCTTGTACGGGCAGTTGTTGGCGCAGTACCGCGTGCCGACGCAGCGGTTGTAGACCATCGCGTTGAGCCCGTCGGGCGAGTGCACGGTCGCGTTGACCGGGCAGACCTGCTCGCAGGGCGCGTTCTCGCAGTGGACGCACATCATGGGCATCGAGACCATGCCGGGGTCCGACTCGTCCTCGCCCACGTAGTAGCGGTCCATGCGGATCCAGTGCATCTCGCGCCCGCGCGCGACCTGGTCCTTGCCCACGACCGGGATGTTGTTCTCGGCCTGGCACGCGACCACGCAGGCGTTGCAGCCGGTGCACGCGTTGAGGTCGATCGTCATCGCCCACTGGTTGTTGGCGTAGAGCAGGTCGTCGCCGAGCACGTCCTCGACCTCCTCGGCGCCGGAGTTCTGGTCTCCCCAGAGCGGCTCGAAGTCGTTCCAGGGGATGTCCTCGATGTACGTCTCGGCCTTCTCGGCGAACGCGGGGTCCTCGCGGTACTCGGCCAGGGTGGCCGAGCGCACGATGGGCCGGCCTTCCATCGACCCGTGGTCCTGAGTGCTGGCCAGCAGGTAGCCGTCGCCGACCACCTCGACGTCCACATCGGCGCGGTACCGGGTGTTGCCGAGCGCGCGGAGGCGCTCGACGCGCGCGGCCACCGGGCCGCCGTCGAGGTCGGCGCCGGCGAGCGACGAGATCGGCCCCAGCTCGTAGACGTCCGTGCTGACGCCGCCGGGCCGGATGGCGCGGCTGATGCGCCCGATGAGGCCCAGCTCCTCGATCGTCCGGTCGGTCGCGAGGTCGCGGCCGTAGCCGAGCGAGACCGAGATCGACTCGTCGGGGTGGCCGGGCTGGACCCATACCGGCACGTCCGCCTCGGCGCCGTCGGCCGTCGTCAGGCGGAGGACGTGCGCGTAGTGCTTGCCCGAGGAGATGTCGGCGCCGGCGAAGCGCTGGCCGTCGGCGCTCTCGTCGTCGATCGGGATGCCGTCGTCGACCCCGAGGCGGACGGCCGTGCGCGGGCTGACGAGGGCGACCGGGTCCCAGGTCACCTTCGTGACCGGGTGGGGCGCCTCCTGCATCCACGACACGTTCGAGAAGGCGCCGTCGTGGAGAGTTGGGCTCGTCCGGAAGACCAGCTCGAGGCCGTCGTCGGGCGGCGTGAGGCCGGCGAGCGAGACGGGCGCGCTGGCCGCCTCAAGCGTCGGGAAGGCGGTGTCGGGGACGAAGCCGTCGTGGAGGGCCGTTCGCCAGGCGGTCTCGAAGTCGGCGGCCCCGAGGCGGCTCCGCAGGGCCTGCCGCAGCAGGTCGTAGCCGGCGTTGTTGCGGCCGGTGACGAGCGTGTTGAGGATCTCGAGGTCCGAGTGCGCATCCGAGTACAGGGGCCGGATGAGCGGCTGGACGACGCTCAGCGTGCCGTCGTAGGCGCGGGCGTCGCCCCAGCTCTCGAGGTAGTGGGCGCGCGGGACGTGCCACGTCGCGCGCTGCGCCGTCTCGTCGCGGTAGAGCCCGACGTGGATGCTCGTCGGCACGTTTGCCAGCGCCGCCTCGAAGCCGAGCGCGGCCGGCAGGGTGTACACCGGGTTGGTGCCCAGCATCAGGAGCACGTCGACCTCGCCAGCGGCCATGTCGGCCACCAGTTGCCGGAGTCGCGGCCCGACCGGCTCGGCCGGCTCGGCGCCGGTGGCGAGGTAGCGGACGGTGCGTGTGCCGAAGCGGCGGTTGAGGGCCACCGCGAGGGCGTGGACCTCCGGCGGCTGGGTCGCGCCGGCCACGAAGACCGCGCGGCCGTTGGCCGCCCGCACGTCCTCGACGATGGCGGCGATGAAGGGCGCAAACGAGTCGTCGCTCCACCCCGAGGCGCCGGTCGGGACGCCGAGCGCCTCGGCGATGGCCGCCGCCACGAACGGGACGGCCCCGGCCTTCACCGCGCGGCGGTGATCGGCCATGCCGCCCGTGGGCGTCATGGTGCTCTCGATGGCGTAGAGCCGGCTCATCGAGCCGCGCTCGTCGACGCGCCGCGAGGCGGCGTACTCGCGGCTGTTCCAGATCGAGTTGGGATCCTCCTCGCCGAGGAAGTCGGCGTCGAGGGCGACGATCACGTCCGCCTCGGAGAAGCGGTAGAGCGGCCGGGCCGGGGCGCCGAGCGCCTGCTGGACCCCCATCGCCGGGTGGTCGTCGAGGTGCGCACCGAGCGTGATCCAGCGGGCGCCCTCGAAGGTGGTCTGGAATCGCTGGCGGAGCGCGTCGAGGGCCGGCGAGGCCGACGGCTCGGCGAGCACCGCCACGCGGGCGCCGGCGCGGCGGGCGAGCAGCCGGTTGGCCTCGGCCACGAACGCGCCGTAGTCGGCCTGGCGGACGTCGTCGCCAGCGCGCGCGTACACGTAGCGGCTGCGGTCGGGGTCGTAGAGCTGGAGGACCGAGGCCTGGGCGAAGGCGCCCGTGGACCCCTGCGTGACCGGGTGGCTCGGGTTGCCGTGGATCTTGGTGGGGCGCCCCTCGTGGCTCTCGACAAGCAGCCCGTGGGCGACGCCTCCGAAGGGCATGGCCGTGGCGTAGTACGTCGGCACGCCCGGGATCACCTCCTCGGGCTTGCGCGCGTACGGCAGAATCGTTTCGACGGGCCGGCGGCAGCCGGTGAGGCCGGCGAAGGCCGCGCTCGCCCCCATCACCTTCAGGAAGGTCCGCCGGCTGGTGCCCTCGTCGCCGTCGCCGACGGCGCCCGGCAGGAACTCGTCGCGGACGATGGACGGGTCGAGAGCCCCCTCGCGGGCCGCGCGGCTGCGCCAGGTGGGGGCCTGGCCAGCCACCTCCTGGGCAGCGTCGTCGGCCGCGCGGTCGGCGGCGCTCAGGACGTCAAGCTCGATCATCGATGGGTCTGAAGGTCGAAAGATTCGAAGGGTGCAGGTTCGCAGAGAGCGGCGGACGGCTCGGGCCTGCGAGCCTTCCGACGTTCGAACCTTTCCACGCTAGTAGTGGCAGGCGGAGCAGTTCTGCGGCGGCGCGATGCCCTCGGCCTCGATGCGCTCGCGGTTCAGTTGGATGTCCGCCTCGGTCATCTGAGCGAGGTAGCCCATCTCGGTCACCAACTCGGGGTCGCGGAGGTGCTCCTCGGGGGCGCGGTGGCAGGCCAGGCACCAGCCCATCGAGAGCGGCTCGGCCTGGTAGACGACCTCCATCTGGTCGATCCGCCCGTGGCAGCTCTCGCAGCCGACGCCGACGTTGACGTGCGCCGCGTGGCTGAACTGCGCGTAGTCGGGCAGGTGGTGCACCTTCACCCACTCGACCGGCACGCCCGTCGCCCAGCTCTCGCGGACCGGCACCAGCTTGGCCGACTGCGTCGCCACGACGCCGTGGCAGTTCATGCACGTCTGCGTGGCGGGGACGTTCGCGTGGGGGCTCTGCTCGACGTGGTTGTGGCAGTACCGGCAGTCCATCCCCAGCTCGCCCGCGTGGAAGGCGTGGCTGTACGGCACCGGTTGCTCGGGTGCGTATCCCACCTCGTAGAACTCGGGCGAGAGGTAGTACCAGACGGACGCGACAAGGACGAGACCACCGCCGAGCGCGCCGAACAGCGTGAGGGTCGGCAGCGCGTTGGCCTTGCGCGGAAAAAGCTGGGGCATGGCGCAGAGGAAGGACGCCCCTGGGTGAGGTCAAAGGGGCCGCTTCGAAGGTAGAGCGCCCCCCAGGGGGACGGGCGAAGATAGCTCGAAAGGAAAACGACAACGCCGTCCCCGGGGGCCATTCGAGGCCCCAGGACCCCTGTTTCAGTACAGACTGAAAAAATACGGTGATTCCTGAGACGGCCTCAGCCCGACGGCTCCGCCTCGGGGGCGGGAGCCGCTTGAGGAGCCGCCTCGGGGACGGGCGCCCCGCGCCGCGTCTGCGACGCGAACCGGAGGGCCATCCCCACCGCGGCGACGCCGAGCCCGGCCGTGAGCCCCCACCACAGGCCCGTCGCGCCCACCCCGAGGCGGAAGGCGAGCACGCCCGCCAGCGTCAGCCCGACGCCCCAGTACGCGAGTGCGGCGATCCCCATCGGCACGCGTGTGTCCTTGAGGCCGCGCAGTGCCCCCGCGACCGTCGCCTGCGCGCCGTCGAAGAGCTGGAACACGGCCGCAACCCCGAGGAGGGTCGCTGCGAGCGCCGCCACGCTCGCGTCCGGCGTGTCGCCGGCGTAGATCCAGATGACCACCTCGGGGGCGAGCCAGAACAGGAGGGCCGAGAGCATCATGCAGCTCGTTCCGAGCGCGGCGGCGGTCCACCCGGCTCGCGCGGCGCCCTCGAGGTCGCCCGCCCCGGCGGCCTGGCCCACGCGCACGCCGCCGGCCATCCCGATGCCCAGCGGCACCATGAAGGCGACGCTCGCCGCGTTGAGGGCGATCTGGTGCGCGGCGAGCGCCGTCTCGTGGTCCGGCAGGCGGCCCGCCAGGAGCGTCGCGGCCGAGAACAGCCCGGCCTCGAGCCCGAACCCGACGCCGATCGGCCACCCGAGGCGGAACAGCGCGCCCAGCGCCTCGGGGTCGGGCCGCCGCAGGCCGGCGAACACCCGGAAGCGCCCCAGTGGCCCGCGCCGGACGTAGACTGCCATCGCGGCGAACATGACCGTCATCGTCAGCGCCGAGCTCCAGCCGGTGCCGACGAGCCCCAGCGCCGGCACGCCGAGCGCGCCGAACATCAGCACGTAGTTGAGGCTCGCGTTGGCGACGACCCCGAGGAGGGTCACGACGAGGACGGGCGTGGGCCGGGCGTTCCCCTCGCACAGCCCGCGCAGGGCCGTGAACCAGAGGTTGGGGATGAACCCCCACCGGATCGCGCCGACGTAGTCGCCGGCCAGCGCGGCCGTCTCGGGCGCCTGGCCGGTCCACAGGAACGCCGCCTCGGCGTAGCCCAGGCCGACAGTGAACGGGATGCCGAGGAGCGTCGCCAGCCACAGCCCCTGCCGCGCGCCGCGCCCGACCGCCTCGGGGTCGCCCGCGCCGACGGCCTGCGCGACGGTCGGCTGGACGGCCACCAGCACGCCGACGCAGATGAGCGACAGCGTGAAGTAGGAGGTCGAGCCGAGCACGATGGCCGCCATCGCCTCCGTCCCGAGGCGGCCCACCATGATGACGTCGACGAAGCTCATCGACATCTGCGAGAGCTGCGCCAGGACGAGGGGGACGGCGAGGACGAGCGTGGCCCGGACCTCGCGCACCAGGGCCGATCGGGTCATGCGAGGGCGAGCGCGGGCCGGAAGCTACCGGCGCCGCCGGAGGCTCCCGCCTCGGGGCATCGCCAACATCCCGAGAACACGCGAACCGCGACCGGGCGCCTATCTTCGCCGCGGTCCGATGCGAGAACCCCCCGCTCTGCTCTCCGCCGCCACCGAGGCGGCCACGGTCGACGTCTCCGTCGTTATCGTGACGTACAACGTGCGCGGCTTCCTCGAGCAGGCCCTCCAGTCGGTCGAGCGGGCGAGCGCAGGCCTGGGCGTCGAGACGTTCGTGGTCGACAACGACTCGGCCGACGGCTCGGCGGCGATGGTGCGCGAGCGCTTCCCGGACGTCCGCCTGATCGCCAACGAGGAGAACGTCGGGTTCGCGGTCGCCAACAACCAGGCCCTCCGCGCGGCGGCCGGGCGCTACCTCCTCGTCCTCAACCCCGACACGATCCTCCAGGAGGACACGCTCCGGACGATGTTGGCCTTCATGGACGCCCGCCCCGAGGCGGGGGCCGTCGGCTGCCGCATCCTCAACCCCGACGGCACGTTCGCGCCCGAGAGCCGCCGCGCGTTCCCGACGCCGGCCGTCGCGTTCTACCGGATCTCGGGGCTCAGCCGCCTCTTCCCGCGCAGCCCCGCCTTCGGCCGCTACAACCTGACGTACCTCCCCGTCGACGAGGTGTGCGAGGTCGACGCCCTCAGCGGCTCGTGCATGATGGTGCGGAAGGACGCGGTGCTGCCGCCGAGTTCGGAGTTCGGAGTTCAGGGTTCGGAGTTTTTGCCCGGGTCCCCGAAGAACTCCGAACCCCGAACCCTGAACTCTGAACAGCCCGGCCCCGCTGGGCTTCTCGACGAGGCGTTCTTCATGTACGGCGAGGACCTCGACTGGTGCTACCGCATCCAGCAGGCCGGCTGGCGGATCTACTACACGCCCGAGACGCAGATCGTCCACTACAAGGGCGAGAGCACCAAGCGCGGCGACCTCCGCTACGTCGTCCTCTTCTACGGGGCGATGCTGCGGTTCGTCGAGAAGCACGTCGCCCACCGGCCTGGCGCCGGGTGGCGCGACCGGGCCGCCTCGGGGGCGCTCGCCTTCGGGCTCCGGCTCGGGATCGTGGCGCGGGCGACGCTCGCCGCGGCCGGCCGCCTGGCGCGCGCCGTCGTCGCGCCCCTCACCGAGGCGGCGGTGACGTGGGGGGCGCTGACCGTCGCGGCGCTCTGGTGGTCGCGGGTGGACGGCTTCACGTTCGGGGTGTCCTTCTACGCCGCCGTGCTGCCCGCCTACGCGGCCACCCTCGTGGCGTCGATCGGCGCCGTGGGCGGCTACCGGCGGGGCGCGCGGCCCGGCCGGGCGGTCGTGACGGGCAGCGTGCTCGGCGCCGTGCTCGTGGCCGCGGTCTCGTTCTTCGTGCCGCAGATCGCGTTCAGCCGTGGCGCGCTCGCGTTCGGGTTCCCCCTTGCCGCGGCCCTCGTGCTGGCGCTCCGCCTCGGGGCGCGCCTCGCGCGCCGGGCGCCGCGCCGGGCGCTCGTTGTGGGCACCGGCGCTGAGGCCGACCGTCTCGCACGGCTGATGGGCGCCCGCCTCCGCCCCGAGGCGGACGTCGTCGGGTACGTGGCCGAGGCCGACACCGGGGCGGACGTGCCCTACGCGGGCCCCCCGCGCCAGCTCCGCGACCTCGCGCGCCTCCTCGGGGCCGACGACGTCGTGTTCGCCGCCGACAGCCTCACGAACACAGCGATCCTCGACGGGATGCGAGGGCTCCGCGACCTGCCGGTCCAGCTCAAGATCCTCGCCTCGGGGCACGACCGGATCATCGGGAAGGCGCACGTCGAGGACTACGCGGCGCCGCTGGTCGAGGCCGAGCGCGCCGTCGCCCCGCTCCGCTCGACGTGGAGCCGTCGCGCGGTCGAGATCCCGGTCGCCTCGGGGCTGCTGCTCGTGGCGCCGCTGCTGGCGCTCGCCGCGCGCCTGCGCCCGACGCGCCGGTGGACCCGCCTCGGGGCCGTCGCCGCCCAGATGCCGGCGGTCCTCGCCGGCCGCCGGGCGCTCGTCGGCTACGCCCCCGAGGCGCCGCACCCGCCGCCGGCGTGGGGGCTGCCGCCGGGCGTCGTCTCGGTGCTCGACACGCGCCGCCCGCGCCCCACCTCCATCGCCGAGGTGCACCGGGCGTACTGGTTCTACGCCCGCAACCAGTCGGCGTGGCTCGACGCCGAGATCCTGCTGCGCGTGCTCACACGGGGGTAGAGCGCGGAGAGCGCGGAGAGCGCGGAGAGCGCGGAGAGCGCGGAGAGCGCGGAGAGCGCGGAGAGCGCGGAGAGCGCGGAGAGCGCGGAGAGCGCGGAGAGCGCGGAGAGCGCGGAGAGCGC
>JBCCQJ010000033.1:0-22018 GCA_039024395.1 Bacteroidota bacterium
ATGGACTATGATCCTAGCGAAATGGTATTAGCAGCCCTGCCCGGCTGGGGGGAGGAGACGCCAACAGCCACCGAAGCAGCCGAATGAAAGGCCGTCGTCCGTGGTCTGTCGTCCGTCGTCCCGCCCCGAGGCGGTTGGCCCCGAGGCGGTCGGCCCCGAGGCGGTTGGCCCCGAGGCGGTTGGCCCCGAGGCGGTCGGCCCCGAGGCGGTTGGCCTCTTCGCGTGGAGCGCGCCCTCTCGCGTTCTCCGAGCGACCTGAACGGACGCGTTAGCGGACCCGGTCGAGGCTCAGGTCCTGAACCGTGAACGACCCGACGCCCCGTGCGGTCACGGCCACGCGCCCCTCGGGCATGTCGGAGATGCCGAGCGGCTCGACCTCGATCCAGTCGGTGCAGAGGCCCTCGGGGAACTCGCCGGCGAAGGCGCCCGGCGGCACGACGGTGAACCCGGCGCAGGACTGGCGGGCGCCGTCCGGGCCGTCGGAGTCGGAGACGACGACGTAGCGCCCGCCGACGCGGCGGACGTGGACCGACTCGGGGTCGCCCGAGCCGCTGCCGGCGCCGGTCTCGGCGCGGCGCGCGAGGCGGTTGCCCGTGAGCGCGAGGCTGGGGATCTCCAGCACGAGGTCGCCCCTCTCGCCGCCGAGGTAGTACCGGACGGTGACGGCGCTCACGCCGAGCGCGTCGGCGAAGGTGACCCGCAGGTCGAACTCGCCGTTGCCGGTGCCCTCGTTGTAGATCGACGCCAGCTCTTCGCCGTCGTCGCTCTCCACCTCGATGCCGAATCGGCCGCCGTCCGGAATCGCGACCGGGGCGGTCTCCACGTCGACGCGGTCGAGCTCGCCGGGAATCGTGAACCCGCCCGAGCGGGCGCCGTCGAGGCCCGAGACCACGAGGCGGCCGTCCTCGACGGCGAGCGTCGCGTCGCCGCGTACCTCCACCTCGACGCCGTCGTACGTGAGGACGTCCGATCCGAAGATGTCGCAGCCGGCGGCCGTCACGACCAGGGCAGTGAGGAGAAGGGCAGCGCGCATGGGAGAGGAGTCCAGGTGGGCGGAGACTACGAACGGCCGGCCGATCCGGCGCGGCGCCCCTGAGGCGGGGGGCGGAGCACGAACCCGGCAGCCGACGTACGTTAGCTGCACCTTCGACCCGCCTCGTCCTACCGTATGCAAAGCCTCTGGAAGAGCCTCCTCGGCGCGGGCGGGTCGTCGGGCGAGGAGGACCTGCTGGGCAAGATCCCCCTCTTCGAAGATCTCACGTCGCGGGAGCTGGACGCAGTCCGGCGGCTCCTGCACCGCCGCGAGTACGTCGCCGGCGAGTCCATCTTCATCCAGGGCGAGCCCGGCCTCGGGATGTACATCATCGTGCGCGGGGCGGTCTCGATCCAGAGCGAGCCCAGCGGCCGCGAGCTGGTCGAGCTGGCCGACGGCGACTTCTTCGGCGAGATCGCCCTCCTCAACGAGGTGATCCGGACCGCCACGGCGCGCGCCAAGACCGACTGCACGCTGCTGAGCCTGTTCCAGCCCGACCTCCTGAGCCTCCTCGACCGCAACCCCCGCCTCGGGGTGAAGGTGCTGCTGTCGCTGGCGCGGCTGGTCGGCCTCCGCCTCGTCGAGGTGAGCGACGAGATCGAGGAGCTGTGCCGCGAGCGCGACCGGCTCCGCCAGCGTCTCGACGCCGGCGCCTCGACCGACGTCGCCTCCCCCGAGGCGGCCACCGAGGATGGCTGAGACGGTGGCGCCCCACCCGGTCGGCCCGGCCCCTCGTTCTCCCAGCGACGCCTCGGCGAGCCGTCTGAGCACGTGGGCTGTGCTGTCCGCGGTGGCCGGCCTGCTGCTGCTGCTGTGGGTGGCCTCCGACCTCGTCGGGCTCGTCGTGCTGGGGGCCGTGCTGGCCTACCTCTTCGCGCCGGTCGTCAACCGGCTGGAGCGGCGCGGCCTGGGGCGGACGCAGGCGTCGGTGCTGGTGCTGGTGGTGCTCTCGCTCGTGGTCGGGGCGCTGGCCGCGATCGTGGTGCCGGTGACGCTCGAGCAGGCCGGACAGCTCCAGACCCAGTGGGCCAACGGCGACCTCCTGCGCCTCGCCGAGAGCACGGAGCAGAAGCTGGCGGCGTGGCTCACGTTCGTCGAGCCGGGGCAGGTGGGGCTCGTCGAGGCGATCGAGCAGTTCGTCGAGCCCCGCGAGCCGGTCGTGCTCGGCTACGTGCCGGGCCTGCTCGAGGGGATCGGCAACAGCGTCGTCGTGCCGTTCGTCCTGTTCGCGCTTCTCAAGGACGGCCCGATGATCCGCCGGCGGCTGCTGACCGTCGTGCCGAACCGGTTCTTCGAGTTCGGGATGACCGTCCTCTACAAGGCCGACGCGCACCTCGGGGGCTACCTCCGCGGTCAGGCCCTGATCGCCGTGCTCGTCGGGACCTCGACGGCGATCGGGCTCGGCCTCCTCGGGGTCGACTACTGGCTCGTGCTGGGCATTCTGACCGGTCTGGCCAACTTCGTGCCCTACGTCGGCTTCGTGGTCTCGGCCGCGCTGACGGTCGTGGTCTCCATCGTGACCACGGGCGGAGGCGACCAGGTGGTTGCCATCGCGATCCTGTACGTCGCCTTGCAGACGGTCGAGAACGTCGTCTTTCAGCCCTGGATCACGGGGAAGAACGTGTCGATGCACCCTGTGCTGGTGCTCCTGGCGATCCTCGTGGGCGGGCGCATCGGCGGCGTGCTTGGCATGGCCCTTGGGGTCCCCGCCGCCGCCATCCTCAAGGTCGTCTTCGTAGAGACGGCCGTCAGCCTGCGCCGCTATCACCTGTAAGCCGTTCGTGCCCCACCTTCGCCCCCGTTCGACCCGCTCCGCTCATGGCTGAGGCTGCCCGACTGACCGTCCGGTTCTGGGGCGTGCGGGGATCCACCCCGACGCCGCAGGAGGGCTTTCTCGGCATCGGCGGCAACACGGCGTGCGTGGAGGTGCGCGCGGCCGACGGGACGACGCTCATCCTCGACGCCGGCACGGGCGCGCGGCCGCTCGGCTACGCCCTCGCCGCCGAGGCGGCGGGCACGCCCCCCGAGGCGGTCCACGTCGCGCTCTCGCACTTCCACTGGGACCACCTCCAGGGGCTGCCGTTCTTCGCGCCGCTCTACATGCCCGGTCAGACCATCCGGTTCTACGCCGCGACCGACGACGACCGCCTGCGAAAGCTCCTCAAGGGCCAGATGTGCAGCCCGTACTTCCCGGTCCCCTTCGGCGACCTCGCGGCGTCCACGGAGACGGTGCGCGTCGAGAGCGGCGTGCCGTTCGAGGTCGGGCCGATGACGGTGCGCCCGTTTCCCGTCTTCCATCCGCAGGGCGCCCACGGGTTTCGCATTGAGGCGGACGGGGCCGTCGTGGTCTACGCCACCGACTACGAGCACGGCTCGGTGGCCCACGACGAGGGCCTCCGCGAGGTGGCCCGCGGGGCCGACCTGCTGATCTCGGACGCCCAGTACACGCCCGACGAATACGCCCTCCGCGCGGGGTGGGGGCACACGACGTGGGAGCACGCGACGGACCTCGCCGCCGAGGCGGGCGTCGGCCGGCTCCTCCTGTTTCACCACGACCCGGCCCACGACGACGACGCGCTGGGGCGGATCCGCGACCAGGCCTGCGAGCGCTTTGCGGCGACGGACCTGGCCGCTGAGGGGATGGAGGTGCGGCTGTAGAACGCGCTACGCCTCGGGGAGAACGGCCTCGGGGGCGACAGCTTCGAGGATGCCGGTGATCTGGCGACGGTGGGCCACGTCGTGCCCGGCGTAGAGGCGGATCATCTGCTCGACCGACTCCTCGCCCCGCTCGCCGTGGGTGCCCACCCGACGGCGGTCGGCCGGCGTCGCACGGGCGAGGAGGTGGAGGTTGCCCAGGCGGACCGCGCGGAACAGATCGAGGGACGGATGCACCGCGCGCGACCGGTACCCGAGGCGGCGCGCCCAGAGGTCCTGGTCGTAGCCGTCGAGGCGAGGACGGTCCTCAGCCAGAACGCGACGGAGTCGGTAGCTCCACACCGACTCGGAGTCTCCGAGGTGGTGGATCACGTCGGCGACCGACCATTTCCCAGCCGCCTCGGGGGTGTGGATGCGCGAAGCGTCCGTCGCCTCGACGATACGCGCGCACCAGCCGGGCGTCGCAGCGAGCACGTCGATCGGGTCCGCGTCCCCGAGGGCGTCGAGCAGGGCCGCCTGGTAGCGGACGACAGCGTCGGGCGGGCTGCCGGCGGGCAGGGTGAGGGCGGACATGGGTCAGGAACGCGGGGTGGGGGTCGGCGGGTAGCGCTCGAGCAGGTGCGCGGGGCGGATCGGCCGCTCGGCGAAGCCGCCGCCGCAGTTCGGGCACACGCCGTCCAGCGGACCCTCGACGCACGCGCGGCAGAAGGTGCATTCGAACGAGCAGATGTAGGCGTCGGTCGCGTCGGGCGGCAGGGCCGCCCCGCAGTGTTCGCAGTGGGACCGGATCTCAAGCATGGGAGAGCAGGGCCGCCTCGGTGGCGAGGGTGTAGCGCGCCTTCCGCAGCGACGTGGCCCCGAGGCGGTCGTAGAACCGGATGGCGCCGGCGTTCTCGACCGGCGTCTGCCACTGGAGCTGGCGGAGGCCGGTGGCGTGCGCGTCGCGGGCGACCGCCTCGATGAGCTGGCGGCCGAGGCCCTGGCCCCGCGCCTCGGGGCGGAGGTAGAGGCAGTCGAGGTAGGCGTAGCGCGCGGCGTCCCACGTCGAGACCTGCGGCGCCCAGGTCGCGTACCCGGCGAGTCCCTGGTCCCGCTCGGCGACGAGGCACGCGAGCGGCGGGGCCTCGCCGAAGAGGAGGCGTTCGAGGGCGTCGGGCTGGCCCTCGATCTCGCGTGCCGCCCCTTCGTACGCCGCGTGCGCGGCGCAGAGCCGGACCACCTCGGGGAGGTCGCCGGAGCGGGCGCGACGGATGATGGTAGCGGGAGATGTCACGGGCGTCGTGAAATCTCACCGAGGCGGCAGGCTCGGCCTAGAGCCGCTTCCGCGCGAACGACCAGACCACTTGGCTAGCGTGCTCTGCGTCGCTGTTCGGTGCGCCGAGGTTGAAGGTTCAGGGTTCGGAGTTCAGGGTTCGTACCGAAGCGGGACCGGATCGAACCCCGAACCTCCTCTGCACGTGACGACTCTGCAAGCCGCTCTAGGCGGCGTCGCGGAGCAGCCGGCCGAGGTCGCGCACGCCGCTCCAGATCGCCGCCTCGTTGACGCCGGCGTAGCCCAGAATGAGGCCGGACGCCGCCTCGGGGCCGAGCATGCACGGAGAGAGCGGCGGGACGTGGATCCCCGAGGCGGCCGCGCGCGCCGAGACCTCGACGTCGGACACGCCCATCGGCAACCGGGCGCACACGTGGAGGCCGGTCTCGGACGGCCCCAGCGTCACGTCGGCGGCGAGCGCTTCGTCGACGGCACCGAGGAGGGCCGCGCGACGGTCGCGGTAGACCGCGCGCGACCGACGGAGGTGCGCGGCGAAGTGGCCCCGCTCCAGGAACGCGGCCGCCGTCGCCTGGACGAGCGCCGACGGCTGGCCGCCCCCTGCCTCGACCGCCCGCTCGGCCACGTCGACGAGCGCCTCGGGGAGCACGACGTAGGCCAGCCGGAGGCCCGGAAACAGGACTTTGTTGAACGACCCGATGTAGACCACGCGGCCCTCGTGGTCGAGGCTCTGGAGCGGCGCGAGCGGCCGGCCGACGTGCCGGAACTCGCTGTCGTAGTCGTCCTCGAGGATCCACGCCTCCGTCTCGGCCGCCCACGCGAGGAGCGCGACGCGGCGCTCGGTCGAGAGCGTGACTCCGGTCGGGTACTGGTGCGACGGCGTGACGTACGCAAGGCGCGCCTCGGGGGCGGCCTCGGTGCCGGCCTCGACGATGAGGCCGTCGCCGTCGACCGGGACGGGCACGACGGCCGCGCCGTGGGCCTGGAAGACGGCCCGCGCGCCGAGGTAGCCGGGATCTTCCAGCCACACCGCTTCGCCCGGATCGGTCAGGAGCCGGGCCAGGAGGCCGAGGGCCTGCTGCGTGCTCGCCACAATCAGGATGCGGTCGGCCGAGCACTGGACGCGCCGCGTGCGCGCGAGATGATCGGCGAGGGCGGCGCGGAGCGCGGGGTCGCCGAGGAGGGGCGTCGGCTGCTGAAGGCCGCGCCCGCGGTCGTGCAGCGCCTCGGTGAGGACTCGGTTCCACGTCGCGATCGGGAACGCCTCCTCGCTCGGCAGGCAGGGCACGAAGCCGGCCGGCACGCCCGGCGCGTCGCGGAACCGGGGCACGCCCCCGAGGCGGCGCCCGAGCGCCGACAGCCGGGGCTCGGCGAGCGGCGGAGGCGCCGCGGTCTCGACCGGCGCCGGTCGCGTCGGGAGCAGGTCAACCACGTACGTGCCCGAGCCGGGGCGCCGCTCGACGAAGCCCTCGGCCGTCAGCTCGTCGTAGGCCAGCTCGACGGTCGTCCGCGAGAGCCCGAGGTCGCGCGCGAGCACGCGCGAGGCCGGCAGGCGGCTCCCGGCCCCGAGGCGCTCGTCGAGGACGAGGGCGCGGATGTGATCGCGGAGGCGCGCGTAGAGCGGGGCGGCAGACGCCGCCTCGGGGGCGAGCCCGCCCGCGACGAGGTCGATCACCGGCGGGGCCTCGCGGTCGGTCATCGGGCGAACCAGTAGCTGAGCTTGACGAGGAAGACGTTCGTGCCTACGTCTGTGAACACGCGCGTCAGGTCGCGGCCGAGCAGCCGGCCGTCGCCGACGCCGAAGTCCGACCGCTGCTGCTGCCAGACGAGGAAGAGCGCCGACCCCGGACGATACTCCCACCGGAGGACCGCATTCCCCTGGAGGGCGCGGAACGTGAAGTCGTTGTCGGGGAGCGTAAACGTGGTGCCACCGTCGCCGGGGTCGATCGTCGTCGAGCCGTCCTCGCCGGGCGTCGCCGTGCCCTTGTCGACGCCGTAGACGGGGAGGGCCATCGCGCGCGGCCGGTCCAGCTCGCGGTAGTCGGTGTAGCGGCCGGTCGAAACGAGGGGCCGGAGGTAGAGCTGGAGCGACACGTCAGGCGAGAACGTCCAGTCGAGGCGGCTCTCGAGGGCGACGTCGAGGCGGTCGATGCGGCCGAACACGTAGCGCCGCCCGAACGTGGCCGTCGCCGCCGGGTCGTCGAAGGCGGTGACGTACTGGTAAGGCGAGACCGTCCGCGTCACCGACGGGCCGACCGAGAGCGAGACGCCACTCGACGGCCGCCCCGAGGCGGTGAGGCTACCGCCGACCAAGCCGCCGCCGATCTCGTCCGTCGCGCCATGCACGAACCCGCTCATCGTGACAGGCTTGCGCGAGTCCGAGTCGACGGACAGCGAGGCCGAGACGCCCGCCGGGTCGGTCCACAGCGGTCCGCCTCGCGCGATGCGGTCGTTGAGCGTTCGGATGTTGGCGAAGCCGCTGAAGCGGCTGCTCCAGAACGAGTCGAACTCTGCCCCGAGCCCCCACCCGATGAAGGAGTGCGTCCGATCCCCCCCCGTGCTGGCGCCGAGCGAGCCGAACAGGTTCGCCGTCCAGCGCCGGAAGGGACGTTGCGGCTCGGTCTCGTCGTAGAAGACCGACGCGCCGACGTAGGCCTGGTCTGCGCGGGTCTGGAAGCCGAGCGCGTTCGACTCGAAGCCGGGCGAGGTGTACGCGCCGCTGAGCGACCCGCGCCAGTGCGTGCCGCCAACCTTGGCCACCGACACTTCGGCCGTCGTCCCCGTCAGGACGGTCCGCGACGAGTCGACGCCGAGGTGGTCTGCCTCGGGGCGCTGGTACAGCCGCCGGAACGCCGTCTGGAGCCCGAGGATGGACGCCTCGGTGCCGGTGACGAGGCTTCCCGAGGCGAGCCCGCTCACGATCCACGCCTCCGAGAGCGCGTGCTCGCCATCGAACCCGACGACGACCTCGTGGGCTGGCAGGAGGTCGGCGAGGGCGTCGTCGCCGCGCGTCCGGCTGACGGCCGTGACGAGCCCGCCCACCTGCGTCGCCCCGAGGCGGCCCCGCGCCCGCGCGACGACGTAGTTCGAGGCCGGCTCGATCGGGGCGCGGTCGTCGGCCACGAGGGCGCCGCCGGGGCCGAGGACCGAGAAGCGTCCGTACTCGGATGCCGTCACGGCGTTCAGCACGCCGACGCTGAAGGCCCCCACGCGGCCCGTCATCTTGGCCGCGCCGAGAATCGTCGTCTGCTCGGGCCGGTCGGCGTAGATCGTTCCCGACGCGCCCGCCTCGTCGTACGCCTGGGCGGGCACAAACCCGGTGCGTTGCGGCGCGCGGCCGATGCGCCGAGTGTAGAGAAAGAGGGGGCGGTTCATGTTGAAGAAGGACCGCGTGCGGCCGTAGTTGAACACGTCGAGTCCCTCGACGAAGAACGGCCGCTGCTCGGGGAAGAACAGTTCGTAGGCGGTCAGGTTGATCTGGGCCGGGTCGGCCTCGACCTGGCCGAAGTCGGGGTTGAGGGTGCCCGTCAGCCGAAGGTCGCTTGTCAGGCCGACCTTGAAGTCGAGGCCGGCGTTCGGCGCGAGGTCGTTCGAGGCGTAGAACGGGTCGGCCGCGTCGCCCGGCGCCCGCGTGAGGGCGCTCGCGACGTAGGGCTGCACCTCGACGGCGCGCGGCGCGCGGAGGGCACCGGGGATCCGGAGCGTCCTGAAGCGGCTGACGACGCCGAACGCGTTGGGGAGCTGCGGTGCCCAGTACGTCTCCTCGCCGGTGCGGAAGTGACTCCGGCCGAACTGCACGCCCCACACGTGCGGTCCGTCGCCCCCGGCGAAGCGGAGCTGGGCGAGCGGAATCGCGAACTCGGCCGTCCAGCCGTCGTCGTCGCGGGACGTGGCAACGTCCCACACGGCGTCCCACGAGACGTCCTCGCGGATGTCGTCGAACAAGAGGACGTCGCGTTTGACGCCGGCCGGCGTGACGTGGAACGCGAAGGCCGTCCGGTCGTCGTCGTACGAGTCGATCATCACCGAGGCGACGTCCGTGCTCTGGGGCGTGTCGCGTCGCGCGAGGCGCTCGTCGATGGCGCCCGCCTCGGCGTCGTGCATCCGCATCCCGATGTAGAGCGTCGTCGGCCCGACGAGCACGCGGGCCTCGACGGCCTCGGTCGCCGCCTCGCCAGCGTCCGGACTGAACTGAGTGAAGTCGCGGGCGCCGTCGCTGCGTGCCCAGCCGGGCTCGTCGAGGACGCCGTCGAGGCGGATCGCGCCCGACTCGACGCGGGCCGCTGTGATTCCGGCCGCCTCGGGGACGGCCGCCTCGGGGACGGATTGGGCACGCGGCCCCGAAGCGGCGAGAAGGAGGAGAATGAGAGCGAGGCGCATGGCGGCGGAGGTCTAGGAGGTGCTGCCAAGCTGAGCCGCTCCCCGGCATTCCCCTAGATCCGCATCGCCTCGAATGACCAGACCACTCGCGCGAGGGGGCCCCAAGCGCGCGCGCCGCCTCGGAGCCCACACAGCGGCGAAGAGAACGTCCTGCTCCCGGACAGACCCCCGCCTCGGTGTCGGGCCAGCCGAGCCGTTCCTCTGCCCCGCCCCGCGTCAGGGGAAAGGGCGTCTCCGCCTCGAGGCGGTCGGCCCCGAGGCGGAACTCACGGCCTGAGGTCAGGCCTGCAACCCTCAGCCGCGCGTGCTCCGGGCGCTCACGCGGAGCCGCTGGCCCACGCGCAGCACGTCGCTGCTCAGGTTGTTCCAGTCGCGGAGCTGGCGGACCGTGACGCCGTAGCGGCGCGCGATGCCCGTCAGGTGCTCGCCCCGCCGGACACGGTGCGTCTGCGGACGCGCGGGCCGGGCCGGCGCCGACGAGGCGGCCGGGATGTCGCCCGAGACGCGGAGCCGCTGCCCCGGGCGGATGGTGTTGCTCGTCAGCCCGTTCATGGCCTTGAGCTGTCCGACCGTCAGGCCGTAGCGGCGACCGATCATCGAGAGGTGCTCGCCGCGCTCGACGCGGTGGACGGTCGGAGCCACCTCGGCGGGCGCGCTCACGACGCGGACCGGCGGCGGGGCGGGCTCCGCCTCGGGGGCGGGCTCGACAGCAGGCTCGGGTGCGGCGGCCTCGGCGATGGGCGCGGCGACCGGCGCGGGCGTGGCCGCCTCGGGGGCGGGCGTCGGCACCGAGGCGGCGAGACGCGCCTCGCGGACCTCCGCGGGCTCGGCGGCGGCGTAGCGCTCGACGGTCCCCTCGACGCGGCGAGGCTGGAGCGAGCGCCTGAGGTCTCGCCGGGCGGTCATGGCGGCCAGCGCCTCGCTGCGGTCTTGCGGAGCGAGCGGCCGGAAGGCGCGCGGGCCGAACGCCACCGACTCGGCGGCGAACTGCTCGCCAGCCTCGGCCGGCGCGAGACGGTCGAGGGCCTCCGCGTGCTCGGCGTAGAACCCCACCGGAATCCGGATCGTTCGCGGCACGCGCGTCTCGGGCACGACGCCGCGGCGGAGCGACGGGTTGAGCGCGCGCAGCACCGCCTCGTCGACGTCGAGGATCCGCGCCACCGAGGCGAGCCGGGTGCCGCCTTCGACGGGAATCCGGTCGAACGCGAACGCCGCGCCCGGCTCGTGCGCCGGCAGCCCGTAGGCGTCGGGGTTGGAGAGGATGAGCGCCGTCGCGATGAACATCGGCACGTAGGCGCGCGTCTCGCGCGGGATCACGTTGTCGATGTCCCAGAAGGTGGCTGTCTGGCCCGTCCGGCGCTCGAAGCGGCGCACGCCGCGCGCGATGACGGCCGGGTTGCAGTTGTAGCCGGCCAGCGCAAGCTGCCAGTCGCCGAAGCGGTCGTAGAGGTCGCGCAGGTGGCGCGCCGCGGCGCGCGTGGCCGCCTCGGGGTCGAGGCGGTCGTCGAAGGTGGAGGTGACGCGGAGGCCGTACGCGCGGCCCGTCGGCGGCATGAACTGCCACATGCCCCCGGCGCCGGCGTGGCTCCGGGCGACCGGGTTGAGCGCGCTCTCGACCATCGCGAGGTACTTCAGCTCCTCCGGCACGCCCTCCTCGGCGAGCACGCGCTCGACCATCGGGAAGTAGGTGTCGGCGCGCGTGCGGAGCCGCTGGACGTGCGTCGGCCGGTTGAGCAGGAACTGGAGGTAGCGCTCGACCTTCGGGTTGACGTCCATCGGGATCGTCGACGTGAACGTGTCCATGTTGGGCAGCGTCACGTGGTCGAGGAGCGGGGCGCCCTGGTCGAAGCCGCGCTCGACCGCCTCGATGCCGGCCAGGCGGAGCGCGTAGACGTCGCCGCGGTCGAGGGCGGGGCGCTCGTAGAACCGCTCGTACTCGGTCAGGATCGAGCTGTAGACCTCCCGGAAGCGGGGCTCCAGGAGCGCGCCCGGGCGCTGGGCGGCCATCCGCGCGTCGGCCACGAGGTCGGCGAGCAGGATCGCGTAGCGGTCGGCGTCGCCGTCGGCCTCGGCCTGCAGGAGGTCGGCCTGGCGGCGGTAGAAGGTGGCGGCGCGGCGGGCGAGCTCCTCGTCGGAGAGCGAGTCGGCGGGCACGAAGCCGGGCAGCAGCGCGTCGGCCGACGTCGGGAGCGTCGAGGCCGGGCGCACGGGCGCGGTGTCCGTGGTCGCCGACTGGGCGCGGGCGTCCGGCGCGAGGGCCGGGGCCGCAACGAGGAGCGCCGCCGCCGCGAGCGGGAGGCGAAGCATATCGGGGGGAAGCAGGAGGGAGAACATCACAAACCGGGCAGCACGAGGAGGGCGGGGGGACGATCTCCGTGGCGGTGCCGACCGGACGGCAAAAGCTACACCGAGGCGAGCGCTGGAGGCACTCGGTTCGGGCGGTAGCGCGTGCCTAGACCGAGAATCGAGGACGCCCCGCCGCGACGGGTTGTTTCGTCGTCCCTTCACAGCCGGAAAATCATTCCGCCCCGGCGGAACGAAATGACACCGCCTCGGGGCGTTGTTGCCCAGGGCGACCGTCGGGTGGTTGAAAAGGAATGGAAGGCGCGCTCCGCGCGCGGAGGAAGGGAGGGGCGACCGCTGTGCAGGTCCCCGGGCCAGGGGCGGCCGGCACACCGACCTGCTGCCAACGATCAATCCGGCGGCAGGAGCGTGGGCCGTAGAACGTCGGCCCGATGCCGCAGCCATCGCGTGCGACCTCGGGCATGCCTTCACGCCCGACGACCCACGCCCGACGACCCACGCCCGACGGCCCACGGCCCAGGCGGGGACCGCAAACCGTCCTGCCCATTTCGACCGCCTCGATGCGCCATCACCCGGCCCCGAGGCGGTCGCGGAGCGCCTTGTAGCGCGTCCGCCCGACCGGCACCTCGTCCCCTGAGGCGAGCACGGCCGCGTACCGGCTCCCCTCGCGCACCCGAAGCTGCACCACCTCGTCGAGTCGGACGGCGTACGACCGGTGGACGCGCTCGAACGCGACCGGCAGGAGGCCGAGGATCCGGTCGAGCGACTTGTCGTGGAGCCGCCGCGACCCGTCGCGGAGCACCAGCTCCGAGTAGGCCCCGGCGGCCTGCACGTAGCGCACGTCGGCGACGGGCACGAGGTCGATGCGCCCGGCCGACCGGACGGCGAGGCTCGTCGCCGGGACGGCGCTCCGCGCGCTCCGGATGCGGTCCAGCGTCGCCCGGACGCGCGCGGCCCCGAACGGCTTCGGCACGAAGTCGAGCACGCCCACCTCGAACGCCCGCAGCGCCTGCTCGCCGTGCGCCGACACCACGACGGTGTGGAACGCGCCCGCCGCCGAGGCGGTGAGCAGCTCGAAGCCGTCGCGGCCGTGCAGGTTGAGGTCGAGGAACACGACGTCGACGTCGCCCGCCCCGAGGCGGTCCTGCGCCTCGGCGAACGTCGCCGCGGTCGCCAGGTCGGTGATCTCGCCGCCCGCCTCGGCGCGGAGCAGGCGCGCGAGCCGGCGCGCGACCGGCGGCTCGTCCTCGACGATCAGGACGCGCATGGGAGGTCCAGCCGGGTGACCCAGGCGCCCGCCTCGGGGCCGGAGGTGAGCGCCCAGCGGCCGGGCACGCTCTCCTCGAGCCGCGCGCGGACGTAGCGGAGACCGCCGCCCTCGGGACCGGCCTCGGGCGCGTCGGCCAGGGGCGTCGTGAGCGTGTAGCGGCGCTGGCCGTCGGCGCGGGTCTCGGTGAGCGTGAAGCGCACGGCGCCCGGCGGGTAGGCGTTGTGCGTGATCGCGTTCTCGACGAGCGTGTGGAGCGTGGCCGGCGGCACCTCCGCCTCGGGGTCGACGCCCTCGGCATCGAGGCGGAAGCGGACGTCGCGGCGGTAGCCCATCACGTCGAGGTGGGCGCGGCACAGGGCCAGCTCGCGCGCCATCGGGATCGCCGTCTCGCCCGACACCTCGGCCAGCACACGAAGCTCGTCGGCCAGCGCCTCGAGCACGCGCACGCCCGTCGCGGGGTCGGTCTCGACCCACTCGATCGCCGACGTCAGCGTGTTCATCAGGAAGTGCGGCTGGAGGTTCTTCTTGACCAGCTCGGCGTCGAGGCGGGCTGCCTCGGCGAGGGCCGCCTCGTGGCGCTGCCGCTGGTCGCGCGTCTGGAGCCCCAGCGAGGCCAGCAGCGCAGCCACGAGGGCCGCGAACGCCGGGAAGAACGCCTCGTCGAGGAAGCCCAGGCCGGTCGCGGTGACGGTCGCGAGGCAGACGGCGACGCCGGCGAGCGCGAAGCCGGCGCCCGGACGCCTCCGCCACACGGCCCACGCGGTCACCCCGAACGCCACCGCGAGAGCGACGATGATGATGGCGAGCGCCTTCGGGTCGTAGCCGCCCGGCACGCCGAGCGCGAGGCCGCCCGCCACCGCGGTCCCCGCGATGAGGGCGCCCCGCCTCGGGGCGTCGAACTGCACCGCGAACGTGGCCACGAGCAGGACGCCCACGAGCCACGTCAGCCCCGTCACGGTCCAGAGCCGCGCGAGGTGGAGGTCGTACGTGTAGCCGACCACCCACCGCCAGCTCTCGGCCCCGAGGAGGGCGGCCACGGCGAGGCACAGGAGCGCCGTGAGGAGGTACGGCGTGCGCCGCCGGTCGGCCGCGTGGAGCACGCCGTAGTAGAGCCCGACGAGCACGAAGCCGCCCAGGAACAGCAGCGGCCCCAGGTTCGCCGTGAGCGGCCACGCCGCCATCCCTTCGAGCCCGCCCACGCCGACGCCGTGGACGTAGCCGCCGATGCTCGGCGGCCGCCGGAACGTCGACATCCGCAGCGCGACCACGTGCCGGCCGGGCGTGGCGAGCGAGTCGGGGATCGGGTGGAGGGTGTCGATGGGGCCGGCCACCTCGCTCGCGGCATCCGCCCCCACGCGCCCGCTGGCCCCGAGGCGGACGCCGTCCCAGTACACCTCGCGCGCCGCGACGGCGCTCACCGACAGACCCAGCGGCCGCGGCGCGTCGGCGGCGACGGTCGCATCGAGGCGGAGCCAGAGCACGGCCTGGGTGTCGGGCGGGGCGTAGAGCCACCGGCGGTCCCAGCCAGCGTCGTCCGCCTCGGGGGACGCCCAGCCCGGGACGTCCCCGATCTGGTAGCGCGCGCTCGCCGGGTCGACGGCCGTCCGCACCGCGTCCGTCTGCGCGGCCGCCACCTGCGCCCCAGGCGCCCCGAGGAGGCTGAGCGTGGCGAGCAGGAGGGTGGCGAGGCGCATGGTGCCCATCCTACGCCCGCCTCGGGGATCGGGTGAGTCGTTCGTGCGCCCTGCGAGCGGTTCGTGCGACGCGGCGAATCCTCCGCTCCCGGAGCCCGTGCGGGGCGTGTCCTTCCGCACCATGCCATGCTCCGCCTCGCCCTCGTCCTCTCGCTCCTCGCCACGGCCGCCTCGGCGCAGCCGGCGCTCACCGTCACGCCCACCACGTTCGAGGCCCGCGACGGCCGCACCGCCGAGGCGGAGGTCGGCCGCTTCCGCGTGCCCGAAAACCGCAGCCGTCCGGACGGGCGCACCATCGAGCTGGCCTTCGTCCGCTTCCCGAGCACCAACCCGAACCCGGGTCCGCCGATCGTCTACCTCGCCGGCGGGCCGGGCGGCTCGGGCTCCATCGCGGCGTCAGGCACGCGGTTCAACCTGTTCCAGTCACTGCGGGAGGTCGCCGACGTGATCGCGTTCGACCAGCGCGGGACCGGCCTCTCGGACCGCCTCCCCGATTGCCCGCACACCGCGACGTTCCCCTACGGGGTGCCGACGACCCGGGCCGCCTACGACGCCGCCTACGCCGACCTCGCGCGGCGCTGCGAGGCCCACTGGCGCCGCCTCGGGGTCGATCTCGCCGCCTACACCACCGAGGCGAGCGCCGACGACCTCGACGCCCTCCGCCAGGCAATCGGGGCCGACCAGATCTCGCTCTGGGCCATCAGCTACGGCACCCACCTTGCGCTCTCCACGATCCGGCGCCACCCCGAGGCGGTCGCTCGCGCCGTCCTCGCCGGCGTCGAGGGGCCGGACCACACCGTCAAGCGGCCGTCGGACCAGCAGGACCTGCTCGTCGAGATCGACCGGATCACCCGCGAATCGAACCCCGAGTCGACCTTCCTGGCCGACGCCGAGGCGGTCCTCGACCGGCTCCGCGCCGACCCCGTCACCACCGAGGTCGAGCGCGGCGGCGAGGCGGTCACGGTCGGGATCAGCGCGTTCGACGTGCAGTTGATGGCCGCCGGGATGCTTGGCAGCCCCGAGTGGTCGATGCAGCTCCCCGCGATGGTCGCCGCGATGCGCGCCGGCGACTTCGCATCCACTGCGCAGACGCTCCTCTGGTTCAAGGGCGAGGCGCGCCTCGGGAATGCGATGTCGGTGGCGATGGACGCCGCCTCGGGGGCGTCGCTGGTGCGGAGCGCTGAGATCGACCGCGAGGCGCGCGAGACCCTCCTCGGGGACGCGATCGCGGCCTCCGAACGTGCCACCTTCGGAGTGTGGAGCACGCCGGGCCTCGGCCCCGCCTTCCGTGCTCCCATCGTCTCCGACGTGCCGACGCTGTTCATCAGCGGCACGCTCGACGGCCGCACGCCGGTCCGCAACGCCGACGAGGTCCGCCAGGGCTTCTCACGCCACGCGCACCTTGTGATCGACGGCGCCGGCCACTCGGACCCGCTCTTCCTCGGCTCCCCCCTCATCCTCGACCGGATGCGAACCTTCTTCTCCGGCAGCGACCTCGACCACGAGACGATCCCGATGGCGGAGGGGTGAGGGAGGAGTGGAAGGATGGAGGAATGGAAGAGTGGAGGGAATGGGAGGAATACGGATTCAAGAGGGCGATGTCAGGATAGAGCCTGTCGCCGCTACCCACCAGGAGAACCCCACGAGCCGTGCCAGACGCCGCGGGTCTTCCCAGTACGGACGAAGACCCTCCGTCAGCGCCGACTCCAGCACCTCCAGCGTCGCGTGCGCCACGTTCGAGAGCACACCCCGCACCTCGCGAAACCACCGCTCCGCCGGATCGAGTTCCGGGCTCCGCGCCGGTAGGTAGAACGGGGACATCCCCTCCGGCCACTCCACCGCTCCGCTCGTGTGCGCCCCCGCCCGGTCGAGCACCAGCACGATCTCATCACCGGGGCAGCTCTGCCTCAACTCGCCCAGGAACGCCTCGAAGCACGCCCCATCGAGGTGCGGCATGTACACGCACACGCTCTCGCCGGTCGCGGGCTCGACGGCGGCGTAGAGCCACAGCCATTCGTAGCGGTGCTGGTGCGGCCACGGCGGCCGGTGCCCGGGTGGACACCACCGGCGGCGGAAGTGGGTCTGCAACCCGATCCGCGCCTCGTCGAGTGCGAAGAAACGGGCCTGCGGACGCCCTTCGCGCGGGCGGCGGGCGACCTCGTCACCGAACCGTTTTTTTCCAGGCCTCCTGCTCTACAGCGGAGGCCTTGACGTGACGGCGGCGGCCGGTCTTGAGCTTGATCCGCTTGCGCCGGAAGAGCGCCGAGAGGCCCCCGATGCTGTAGCCGATCTCGAAGCGATCGATGAGAAAGGCCTGCGCCTGCTTGAGCGTGGCGATGCGCCCGCCCTTCATCTCAGCCTCCAGCGCGGCCAGCGCCTCGGGCGTGATGCGCTCGGTCGATCCGGTGGCGGGCGCGTAGCGGGCCAACGCGTCGGTGCCACCCTCGCGGTAGGCGGTGAACCAGCGGTGCAACTGGCGCTCGGAGTAGCCGAGCGTGGCCGCGAGGGCGCGGCGGCTGCGGTGGGCTCCGGTCTTGAGCAGGCGGAGCATCTTGAAGCGGTCGGCGACGGGAGAGCGTCGGTGCTGCCGCTCCAGGCGTGCGAGTTCGTCCGGGGCCTCGTTGATGATCTCGTCGTAGCGGAGGTACATGAGGGTCGGGGCAGGTAAGGCCTCACTATACAGACACGCTCACAGCGAAACCGTAGAACGGGGGGAATGGAGGGAGCGAGCGCTCTCGCCGTGCCCCGAGGCGGCGGCACCTTCGGTCCACCGTCCACCGCAGCCGGCGGACGCCCCCGGCTCGGCCTTGCGTTGTCCCCGAGGCGGCGGCAGCTTCCCGACAGCCGACAGCCGACAGCCGACAGCCGACAGCCGACAGCCGACAGCCTACAGCGGCAGATTCCCGTGCTTCTTGCGCGGCAGCGTCTGGACCTTGTGCTGGAGCATATCGAGCGCCCGGATCAGGTGCGCCCGCGTCTCGGAGGGCCGGATCACGTCGTCGACGTAGCCGCGCTCGGCGGCGACGTAGGGGTTGGCGAAGCGCTGGCGGTAGGCCTCGGTGAACGCCGCCTCGGCCGCCTCGGGGTCGTCGGCCGCCGCGATCTCGCGCTTGCGGATGATCTCGACGGCCCCCTTCGGCCCCATGACCGCGATCTCGGCCGTCGGCCAGGCCAGGTTGAGGTCGGCGCGGATGTGCTTCGAGTTCATCACGTCGTAGGCGCCGCCGTAGGCCTTGCGCGTGATGACGGTCAGCTTGGGCACGGTCGCCTCGCAGAAGGCGTAGAGCAGCTTCGCCCCGTGGCGGATGATCCCGCGCCACTCCTGGTCGGTGCCGGGCAGGAAGCCGGGCACGTCCTCGAAGACGACCAGCGGAAGGTTGAAGGCGTCGCAGAAGCGGACGAACCGGGCGCCCTTGACGCTCGCGTCGATGTCGAGCACGCCCGCGAGCACGGCCGGCTGGTTGGCCACCACGCCCACGCTCCGCCCCCCGAGGCGGGCGAACCCGACGACGAGGTTGCCGGCGAAGTCGGGGTGGATCTCGAAGAACGCCCCGTCGTCGACGACCCGGCCGATGACGTCGTGGATGTCGTAGGGTTTGTTCGGGTTCGTCGGGACGAGGCCGTCGAGTGCCGCGTCGGTCCGGTCCGGTGGGTCGGTCGTGGGGGCGACGGGCGGCGGGTCCTCGCAGTTCGACGGCAGGTAGCCGAGCAACTCGCGGATGCCCAGCAGCAGCGCCCCCTCGTTCGGGAAGGCCCGATGCGCGACGCCCGACTTCGAGGCGTGCGTGTCGGCCCCGCCCAGTTCCTCCTGCGTGACCTCCTCGTTCGTCACCGTCTTCACCACGTTGGGTCCGGTGACGAACATGTAGCTCGTCCCGCGTGCCATAAACGTGAAGTCGGTGATGGCCGGGCTGTAGACCGCGCCGCCCGCGCACGGCCCCAAGATGGCCGAGATCTGGGGCACGACGCCGGAGGCGAGCGTGTTCTGGAGGAAGATGTCGGCGTAGCCGCCGAGCGCCGCCACGCCCTCCTGGATGCGCGCCCCGCCCGAGTCGTTGAGCCCGATCACTGGCCCGCCGTTCTCCATCGCGAGGCGCATCAGACGGACGATCTTCTCGGCGTGGGCCAGCCCCAGCGACCCGCCGAAGACGGTGAAGTCCTGCGAGAAGACGTAGACCGTCCGGCCGTCGACGGTCCCCCAGCCGGTCACGACGCCGTCGCCGTACGGCCGGTTGTCCTCGAGGCCGAACCCTGAGGCCTGGTGGCGCACGAACGCGCCCGTCTCGACGAACGAGCCAGGGTCGAGCAGGACCTAGATGCGCTCGCGGGCGGTCAGCTTTCCCCGGTCGTGCTGTCGGGCGACGCGGGCCTCGCCGCCGCCGGCCCGACTCTCGGCGCGGCGCCGGTCGAGGTCATCGTACAGGGATGTGGAAGCGGGGTCGCTCATGACGAGACGGGCCGGTCGGAGGGGCGGGCAAGCTACCAGCCGGCGCCGCCTCGGGGATCGTCGCCGAGAGCACCCCGGGGTCGCTCTGCGATGGGGGAAGGCGTCCGGCTGCGAGGAGGTGCTCGCCCGGAGACGCCTCGCCGAGGCGTCTCTACGAATGCCCCGACGACCGGTGTGTGCGCGGTTCGGGCTTGCGCGTGCCCCGAGGTGGGGGCACCTTGCCAACTCCCATTCTCGCATCTCGTGCTCGACCTCCTCGCCTTCGACCTCGACGGGACGCTCGCCGAAACGGAGGGGCTCAAGGCCCAATCGTACGCCTACGCCACCCGGCAGCTTCGCCCCGAGGCGGACGCCGACGCGGTGGTCGCGGCCTACACCGAGAGCTGCATCGGACTCTCGCGCCGGGAGATCGCCACGTACTTGCTGCACCGCTTCGACCTCGAAGACCTCGCCCGCGCGCACGACGCCTCGATGGAGCCCTGGGAGGCCTACGTCGGCATCCGGCTGGTGCGCTACCGCGCCATGCTGGCGGACGGGGGCGTGGTTCGGGAGCACGCACGGGAGCACGCGGTCGCCCTCGTTCGGCGCGCTCGGGAGCACGCGCGACGCGTGGCCGTTGTGACCACGAGCGGCCGGCGCAACGCCGAGGCGGTACTGGGCGCGCTCGGCCTCGGCGGCCTCTTCGACGCCCTCGTCACGGCTGACGACGTCGCGCGCACCAAGCCCGACCCCGAGGGGTACCGCCTCGCGCTCTCCCGCCTCGGGGCCGAGGCCGCGCGGTCGGCGGCGATCGAAGACTCTCCGGCCGGCATTCGGGGCGCCCTCGCGGCGGGCCTGACCGTCTTCGCCGTCCCCACTCCGCTCACCGAGGACGACGTGGCGCAGATGGTCGAGACCGGCGAGATCCTCGCGGTCACACCGCCCGGTGATCTCGCCGAGGCGGTCCAGGCGGCGTCCCTCAGCCTCGCCCCTGCCGCGTGAACTGCTCCTGGACGGCGTCGACGAACGCGACGGCGGCGTCGGTGTAGGGGTTGATCCGGTGCTTCCGGAAGATCTCGCGCTCGATCACCTGGGTCGCCTCGGTGTAGCTGCGACAGGCGTCGAGTGCTGCCAACGTGCGGTGGTACTCGGCGGGCAACCCGCGGAAGAGATCGGCCACGAACCACGCCGCGCGGTCGTCGTCGCCGATGCCGAGAACGCGGCCTTCGAGGGCGTCGAGCGCCGTCAGCGGCGTGATGTCGGGGGTGACGGGAGGCCCCTCGGCGTCGTCGGCAGGTGTGGCGAATCGTTTCCAGAGCGGATCGGGATCCGTCCCGGGGGCCGGGCCCTCCGGCGACGCCGGCTCGGGTCTCTGCTCACGGGCGAGACGTTTCCAAAGGGGCTCTTCCTCGTCGTCGCCGAGCGCAGAGCCTCCGGACGGGGCCGTGGGTTCGGACGGCGACTCGTCGGGAGCAGGCGTCGGACTCTCGTCGGCGCGGACGGGCTCGAGGGTCGCCTTCTCCTCGCCGGGGACGTGGGGGAAGATGACCGGGACCTCGGGCGGCGAGGTGTCGTCGGCTGGTTTCGCCTCGACGGCACGTGCGGGGCCGATCACGTCGGAGTCCAGGACCGGAGCGTCGGCGGGGTCGTTGAACCGGGAGCCGATCACGGGCGGAGCCGGTGGCACGTCGTCCGCCGCCTCGGGACGTTCGGCGCCGGGAGCACGCTCCGGGGTGGAAGCATCCGTGTCGCGCTCCGGGAGTGTCACGCCGAAGTGCTCCAGGAGGGCCGCGTCGTCGGGGTCTCGGTCCGAGGTTGCCTCGGTGTCGCCGGGCGCGGCCTTCGGCTCCGAGGCGGTCGCCGCGGGCGGAGACGATTCGCCCGCGGCGGAAGACGGATCCACCTCGGAGAGAGCGGGCCCGGGAGGCGACTCCGGCTCCGGCGGCATGGTCACAAATACGTCCTGAAGCCATGCGTGGAGCCGCTTCTCCGTAACCGCCTCGGGGAGGGGCATGGACGGGCGGACGTCCTTCTCGCGGAAGAGGGTCTCGATGAGGGCGGACGGGATCATCCCCTCGGGATCTCCGTCGGGGCCGACGAGGGCCACAAGTGGGGCGAGAAGCTCGGCCCACTCGTCCGGTCCGAAGGAGCTTACCATGCGCCGGTCGATGCGTCGCAGGAGCAGCTCCAGTCCGTAGCGGTCGATCCGGCCGATCTCCTTGCGCTCGACGTAGCGCCCGGCGATCTCGGGGAGGTAGCCGTACGGCCCGAACGCGCGTGTGCGGTCGAGGGCGGCCGTGGCGTCGAGCGGCCCGGCCTCCCCCTCGAAGGCGTGGGCGGCCAGCGTCTCCGCCGGTCGGATGAGGTGGGTTACGGCGCGGCGGGCGGCGTCCTCGACGGCCGGCGCCCACACGTCGGCCGGCATCCGAACGGCGTCGCGGACCGCCTCGCGCCACGTCCGCGTCGCCGCGCGTACGCCGTCCGCCTCGGGGTCGACGTAGGGCGAGGCCGGCACCGAGGTGGCCTCGGCGGCCTGCGCGTCGAGGT
Source organism: Bacteroidota bacterium (assembly GCA_039024395.1). Taxonomy (GTDB): domain Bacteria; phylum Bacteroidota; class Rhodothermia; order Rhodothermales; family Rubricoccaceae; genus Rubrivirga. Next base: position 21,580 of record JBCCQJ010000033.1, read on the forward strand.
GGGCGTGGAGGAGCCGGGCGACGGGCGACGGCAGGCGGTCGACGTCGGCGCGCGTGCGCGGCCGGTCGGGCGGGAGGTCGCGGAGGAGGCGGCGGGCGAGAGCGCGGGCCGCGGCGTCGAGGGCGGTGTCGGACATGGCGGCGTCGGGGGGAGACGGCGGCAAGCTACGGCGCCGCCCGCCCGCCTCGGGGGCGGGCGAAACGTCTGATCTGGAGATCTCCCCCTGCCAGCGGGAAGGGGCCGGGGGAGGGTGATCCTGAGGTCGCCGAGGCGTCAGAGACGACGTCCCCTCTCCTTTGGGGCTACGGTGTATACACAGCCCCATGAGCGAGTGCCCACCCTTCACAGAGACCCCGGAAGCGGGTCAGCCCTCGGTGGTACGTGATGGGTCCCGCCCGGCGTTGGCTCCGGTACCCCTTCCACCCGCCCAGACGAGCCA
>JBCCQJ010000034.1:0-21978 GCA_039024395.1 Bacteroidota bacterium
AACGAGGCCGCCGCCGTTCCCCTCCCGTCCAGGAAGGCCGAGGCGCGGTCGATGGACTGCCTGCCGCCGTCTCGGGGACGGGCGCGCAGGCCTGACGACCCCGAGGTGTTCGATTCGCCGCCCCCCTCCCAACCTCCCCCCGCTGGGGGGAGGAGATGAGTCCTGACACCACGGCGCCCGGCCCCGAGGCGCCGCGTGCGCGCCGCCGGACCCCCGCCTGACCCGGAGGGGCCTTCTCCATCGTCCCAAGTCCTCTGGCCGTCATCGTCTCAGAACGGCACCGAGGGCCGACCAGTGTTCCGCACTCGTCCCCACGCCCTCGAAGATGGCGATCCCCGAGGCGCCGCCTGCGAGCGCGCGGCGCGTCGCCTCGGCGAGGTCGGCCGGCGGCAGCTCCGGGACGTAGAGGCCGGCGTAGAGCGGGAACCGCCCGCCGAGGTCCGTCACGCCCTCGCGGACTGTCGGCTCGATCCAGTCGGTGCCCTCCTCGTAGAACCAGTTGTAGACCATCGGGAGGAGGGCGTCCATCGGCCAGCGCGGCCAGTCCTGGCGGACGAGCGTCCGCGCGATCGTGGGCGACGGGAAGACGGCCGCGGTGATGGGCCGGTCGTAGGCGCGCGCCACCTGCGAGAGCCCGTGCACCACCTCGGTGATGGTGTCGTAGCGGTACTGGACCCAGGCCGCGTTCTGCGACGGGTCCTCCAACGCCATCGGGTCGATGCCGGTGCGGGCCTCGAAGCGGCCGCAGCAGACCCCGCAGTAGCAGTAGTCGTAGGGCGGGTACTCGCGGTCCTGGACGATGTCGTAGGTCGGCCAGAGGGCGCTCGGGAGGATGACGTCGGGGACGCGGATGTAGTCGAGGTGGAGCCCTGCGATGCCGTCGATCTCGAGAAGCCGCCGCCCGCGCGCCTCCTTGTGGCGGCGGACCGGCTCGCGCGAGGGGCACATGAACCGGTAGTAGTCGACGTAGGGCGGGTCGGTCGCCGTCGACGCTCCGAGGCGGTTGACGGCGTACCACTCGGGGTGCTCCTCTTCGAGCCCACCTTCCATCATCGTGATCATCCAGGCGTGGACCTCGATGCCGAGCGCGGCCGCCTCGGGGAGGGCGACCGCGTAGCCCTCGGGCGTCGCGTCGACGAGGGCGGCCGTGACGCCCGCCTCGCGGGCCTGCCCCAGCACCTCCCGCCAGTCCTCGGCCGACCGGTCGCCCCGGATCCAGACCCAGTGCTTCAGGTCGTCCGGCGCGACAGGTCCCGGGGCAGCCGAGGGCTCGGGGGCTGTGGCCAGGGCCGGGGTGCAGGCCGTGAGGCCCACGGCTCCGGCGCTGCCGACGCTCAGAAACTGCCTGCGGTCCATATTTCGCCGATGGGAACGTTTGCACGAAAGATACGGGGTCGTCTCGGCCGAGGGGATTCCGAACGAACTCCCCCCGCCTCGGGGAATAGAACCGGCATGGCTCGCCCCCTCCTGCTCGCGTCCCTCGCGGCCCTCGTCTCTCCGGCGTTCGCACAGGCATCGCTGGACGTCACCGAGGCGGACGCCTACGTGCGCGCCGTCTTCGAGGCGCAGCGAGCCGACCGCTATGACACCGCCTCGGAGGCCTACCTCTCGATGCTGGCCCGCCTCGGGGAGGCGCCCGCCGGCGCGGCCGACGCCGCGATCCTGCTCCGCCTGCTGCGGCAGCTCGCGCCGGTTGCCCCCGAGGCGGAGCGCGCGGCGTGGGGGCTCGACGCCGCTCTCGCGCGGGGCGACCTCGGTGTGCTCGCGCCGGGCGCCGGCCCTCAGATCGTGCGGTGGTGGCGGTCGCAGGACCGGTTCCCGGCGACGCCGGCCAACGAGCGCCTCGCCGAGCATCTCGGGCGCGTCGCCGTCTCGCTCGACGCCTTCGCCGCCGACGACCCGCGCGGCTACGACGACCGTGGCGAGGTCTACGTCCGCCTCGGGGTGCCCGACCGCCGCACCGAGGTCGAGCTGAGCAACGCGCTCCGGGCCTTCGACCTCCGGGGACGCTCGCCGGTGGGGCGGCTACCCGCGAACGCCTACTGGCTCTACGACCGCCTCGATGCCCCGGCGCAGTTCCTGTTCGTCCGCGACTCGCGGCGCGGGCCGTACCGACTTGCAGGCGGTCTCGACCTGATCCCGCCGTCCCTCCGCCGCGCCGGCCTCGGGATGCGCGGCGACGCCGAGGCGGAGGCGCTCCTCGCGGTGATGGAGGATGTCTACAGCCAACTCGCCGTGCGTCACCCCGTCTATGGCCCGGCGTTCGACGCCGTCGCGAGTGCCCTCGGCCCCACGCGCGGACCCGGCCAGAATGCGCCTCGCGCGGCCCGGCAGGCGGTCGCGCTCGCTCAGACGACCGACGCGCAGGCCGACGGCGAGCGCCGCGACGGCGTGCCGGCCGCGGTGTCGACGCTCGACCGCGACCTCGAGGCGCTGCCGGCTGCGGCGCGCTGGGCGCGCTGGCTCGACGCCGACGGCGCGACGCACGTCGACGTGATCTGGGGCGTCGAGGCGGGGGCTGCGTGGCCGTCGGGCCGTCTCGCGCAGCGTCTCGACGACCAGGGCGTCGAGCCGGCCGACACGGTGCTGCTCTCGGCGTCGGCGGTCGTCCTGACCGACGACTTCGAGTCCCGCGGCGCCGACCACGACCACCGGACGCTCCCCGAGGCGGCGGGCGCCACGGGCATGCTGACGGTCCGCCTCGGAGAGGCGCCGCGTCGCCTCGCGCTCCAGTGGCAGTCGCGCTGGGCACCTCGGGGCGAGCGCCTGCGGACGAGCACCCTCCGTCCCGAGGCGGCGCTGCCTCCGCTCCAGGCCGGCGTTCTGGAGATGAGCGACCTCACGCCGCTGGCAGGCGTCCGCCTCGACGGGACGCAGGCAGAGGTCTACCCCTTCGAGGCGCTCCCGCCCGACGGCCGCCTCGCGCTCTCGTTCGAGGTCTACGGCCTCGACGTGGATGCCGACGGCCGCTCGTCCTACACCGTCGAGTACCGAATCGCTGGCGCGCAGGGCGGCCCCGAGACGTCGGCCGGGATCACCTACGACGGCGGCGCGACGGCCACCGAGGTGGTCGCGCTCGACGTGACGCCGTGGCTCGGGCAGGCGGTCGAGATCGAGGTTCGCGTGCGCGACGAGCAAGCCGGCACCGAGGTGGCGCGTACGGTCGCGTTCTCCGGAGCCCGGTAACGCAGCGCGCCCCCCGGCCGAGGCCGAGGGGCGCGTGATGAAGAGACGTGCTGGAGGCTAGTTCACGTCCCACCAGACGCGGGTCGTCAACTCGTCGGGTCCCTGGCGGCTGACAGCCTCGTTGTAGTTGGCCTCGTTCGTGATCGACTCGCCCGGGCTGTAGAGCATGCGGCGCGGGATGGTGCCGCCGGTCACGTTGCCGGGGTAGTTCGTCGGCGTGAGCGTGGGGAAGCCGGTGCGGCGCCAGTTGGCGAACGTCTCGTACTCGTTGAGGAAGGTCGCGGCCCAGTACTGGTTGGCGATCTGCTCGAGCGCGTTGGCGTCGCTTTCGTCGAAGGGGTCGGCCGCGAGGTAGGCGTCGATGGCGTCGTCGGCGATCGCCGCGCCGTCGCCGTAGAGCGAGAGGTGCTGCATGGCCGCGCGGACGCCCGCGTCGTAGTGGCCGTTGGCGCCGCTCGCGCCCCAGCCCCGGATGGCCGCCTCGGCGAGCAGAAGCTCCACCTCGGCGTAGGTCTGGAGGAACATCGGGTCGTCGACGCCCACGATGGCCGGGTTGACGTCCATGTAGGTGGCCGTGCCACACGGCGACGGCTCCGGGTCGCCCTCGCAGGCGATCCACGTCGGGTGGTCGGCGATCGTCACCGCGTCGAACCCGTTGGGCATGCCCACGACGGCAGCGCCTGCGACGGGCACCGACCCGAAGACGTTGAGGCGCGGGTCACCGCCGTCCTCGAGCCAGTCCACGAACGTCTGGCTCATGTGCTGGTTGCCGTCCGCGAGGAACACCTCGCCGACGCCGTTCCGCCACGCGTTGGCGTCGTGCGGCACGAACGCGATGTCGGCGTTGCTCTCCATGACGCCGCCGGTGATGGCGCGCTCGACCCACGTCTGCGCGGTCGTCGGGTCGACCTCGGAGAGGCGCATCCCGAGGCGGAGCATCATCGAGTTGGCAAACTTGCGCCACTGATCGACGTTGCCGCCGTAGAGCAGGTCGCCGCCACCGAAGCTGGGCAGCGAGGCGTCGAGCTGAGCGCCGGCTTCCTGCAGTTCGTTCAGCATGTCGGCGTAGATCGCTTCCTGCGTGTCGTACACCGGCGTCACGATGCCTTCCGTGACCCCCTTGCCCGCCTCGGAGTACGGGATGTCTCCGTAGAGGTCGGTCAGGCGGTGGTACATCACCACCCGTGTGATCCGGGTGATGGCGCAGAGGTTGGCGTCCTCGGGCGCCTCGCAGACCTGCACCATCAGGTCCTCGATGTTCCTGGAGATGTTGGGGTAGTAGCGCTCCCACATCGAGGCGGCGTAGTCCGTCCGGAGGAGGTACTTGTCGCCCGTCCAGTACGTCGGCAGTGCAGCCATGTGCTGCAACATCGTCGCGCTGTAGATCAGGTTCGTGCGCCAGTTCTCGTAGCGCTCGCCCGAGATCCGGAGCTGGATGTTGGTAAGCTTGAAGTTGGGATCGATCTGGTCCGCTTGCGTCGGGTCGGTGTTGAGGTCACCGAAGTCGTCACAGGCCGAGAAGGTCACCGCGAGCAGGGCGGCGGCCGCCAACCGGGACCACGTCTTGAGTCGGTTCATGGGTCGTGTGGGTGGGAGGGGGCCTTAGAGGCGGACGTTGAGGTTGAACCCGAAGCTGCGCGTCTGCGGGACGCCCGCCAGCTCGAGCCCGATGCCGTTGTTGTCGTTCCGGTAGGACGACTCTGGATCGAGGTTGGGGATGTTGCTCGAGATGAGCCACAGGTTGCGCGCCACGAACGAGATCGTCGCGAACTGGATCGGCGTGCCGGCGAAGAGGCTCTCCGGGATCCGGTAGCCCACGTTGATCTCACGCAGCTTGACGAAGCTGGCGTCGTAGACGAACTCCTCGGAGATCTGCCCGGCGATGCGGCCGTAGTAGTCCTGCGGCTCGGCCGCGGTTGTGTTGGCCGCGCAGCCCGAGAGCGTCAGGTTGCCGTCGGCGTCCTCGCCCTCGGTGCACGAGCTGCGCGAGACGCCCTCGCCGGTGATCGAGCCGACGTCGCGGCCCGGCAGGGTCTCGCGGTGGAGGCCGGCGCCGAAGGCGTTCGCGTTGAGCGCCGAGAACACGTCGCCGCCGACGCGGATGTCGACGAGGCCGCTCAGCGTGAGGCGCTTGTAGCGGAACGTGTTCGAGATGCCGCCGATCCAGTCGGGCAGGGCGTTGCCCAGGATCGTCTTCTCGCCGCGCAGCGGCAGCCCGTCGTCGTCGAAGACCACGCGGCCCTGGTCGTCGCGGAGGTACGGGAAGCCGTTAATGGCCCCGAACGGCTCGCCGACGTCGGCCGTGATGACGACCGTGCCCGGCCCGCCGAAGCGGCTCGTGCCGAGCTGGAACGTCTCGACGCCCTCGGTCAGCGCGACCACCTCGTTGTCGTTGTTGGCGTAGTTGAAGTTGAGGTCCCAGCGGAAGTCGCTCGTCAGCAGCGGGGTGGTCGAGAGCAGCAGCTCGACGCCGCTGTTGCGGATCTCACCGTCGTTGATGATCTGCTGGGCGAAGCCAGTCGTCTGAGGGATGTTGACGCGGAGGATCTGGTCCTCGGTCGTCTTGGTGTAGTACGTCAGGTCGAGCCCGAGGCGGTTGTCGAAGCCTCGGATGTCGAAGCCGGCCTCGTACTCCACGGTGTTCGACGGGCGCAGCGTCGCGAGCGGAATCGCGTTCTGAGCGACGCCGCCTCGGGGCTGGCCGAGGTGGCTGTTGCCGGCCAGGCTGTACGTCAGCGAGAGCTGGTACGGGTCGGTGTCGCCGCCGACGTTGGCGTACGACGCCCGGACCTTGCCGAACGAGAGCCACGACGGCATCGAGAACGCCTCCGAGAAGACGAAGCTGCCGCTCAGCGACGGGTACAGCACCGAGTTGTCCTCGGGGTTGAGCGTCGAGAACCAGTCGTTCCGCGCCGTCGCCGTCAGGAACAGGTAGTCGCGGTAGCCGAACTCGGCGAGGCCGTAGAGCGAGTTGACCTGCCGCTGGCTGACGCCGAAGCCGATGTTGGTCTGGCCCTGGTTGGTCACGACCTCCAGGCCCGGGATGCTGAAGTCCCGGCCGCCGAGGGTGAGCGTCTCCGAGTCCTGAAAGAGGATGTTGCCGCCGAGGTTGGCGTTGATCGACAGGTCGTCGGTCAGGTCACGCTGGGCGAAGAACAGAAAGTCGGTGTTGATCTCCGAGATCGAGAAGTTCTGCTCGCTCTGCGCGCCACCCGGGATGTAGGCCGTCCCGAAGGGCTCGATGTTCGTCCGGCGCAGCGTGTACGTGTCGCCCCCGAAGCGGCCCTGCAGCGAGAGCCAGTCGGTGAACTCGTACGTCAGCGACGCCGTGCCGATCAGGCGGCGCTCGTCGTCCGAGGCCTCGAACTGGGTCGCCGCCCAGTAGGGGTTGGTGACGAAGATGTTGTCGAAGAGGCCGTTCTCGGTGCCCGCCTCGGTGGAGCCCTGGACCTCGCAGTCCGAGCCGCCGCCGGGGCACTGGTAGTCGTTCACGTCGACGTTCGGGGCGAGCAGGAACACCGAGAAGTTGGCGTTGCCCGGCGAGTCCGAGAGGCGCGGCCGGTTGAAGACGTCCTCGCGGATGAAGTTGAGCTTGGCGTCGGCGCTCAGGCGCGAGCCGAAGTCGGCCGTGCCGCGCAGGTTGAACGTGGCGCGCTGAAGGCCCGAGGTGGGGCTGACGCCGTCGTTGTCGAGGAACGAGCCCGAGAGGCGGACGGCCGCCGTCTCCGTCGTCGCCGTCAGCGCGACCGTGTTGGTGGTCGTGAGGCCGGTCTCGTAGAAGTCGAGGATGTTGTTGTTGTCGACCAGCGAGAACGGCCGCATCTGGCCGTCCGGCCCGATCACCTCCGAGCCGTCGAGGCGCGGCCCCCACGCCGTCAGCATCGACTGGCGGGCGGCGTCGGCGTTGGCTGGCTTCTCGCCGCGCGTGCCCTGGCCGTAGATGTCCTGGAAGTCGGTCGCGACGAGGACGTTGTCGAACGTCGTGTTGGAGTTGATCTCGAGCCCGATGCCCGGGTCTCGCGTCGCCTGCTTCGTGGTGATGAGGATGACGCCGTTCTGAGCGCGCGAGCCATACAGCGCCGAGGCGGCCGCGCTCTTGAGAACGGTCAGGCTCTCGATGTCGTCCGGGTTGATGCCTGAGATGCCGTCGCCGCCGTCGACGCCGCCCCACTCGCCGGCCGACGAGATGGTCGTGTTGTCGATCGGCACGCCGTCGACGACGTAGAGCGGCTGCCCGTTGCCGCCGAGCGCGTTGATGCCGCGGATGACGACGCGGCTCGACCCGGCCGGGCCGCTGGCCGGCTTGGACACGATGACACCTGCCACGCGCCCAGCGAGCGCATTCGCCACGTTCGTCTCGCGGACCTCGCGGAGGCTCTCGCCGTCGAGTTCCTCGACCGCGTAGCCGATGGCCCGCTCCTGGCGCTCGATGCCGAGTGCCGTCACGACCACGTCGTCCATGAGCGCCGTGTCCTCCATCAGTTCGACCGTCAGCGTCGAGCGGCTGGCGACGGCCACCTCCTGGCGGACGTAGCCGAGGCCGGAGACGGCGAGCATGGCGTTCGGGCCGGAGACGGTGAGCGAGAACGCGCCCTCCCCGTCGGTGCTGGTTCCGGTCTGCGTCCCCACCTCGACGACGTTGATGCCGGCGAGCGGCAAGCCGGTCGACGCATCGACAACTTGGCCCTGGATGTCGAACGACTGGGCGAGGGCCAGCGGGGTCGTCGCCACGAGCAGGGCGACAAGGGCTGCCCATCGGCCGAGCGGGGTCGATGACGCGGCAGCCTGGGGAGCTCGCGAGGTAAAGAGACGCATGGTGGTTACGTGCCGGGTGGTGGCGAGAGGCCCCGCTGCAGGTGACAGCGAGGTCGGAAGCGGTTCCGAGCGCTCGTCCCGTCTCTCGTGACAGAGCCACGGCGGTGGAGAAGCGCATGAAAGCCACATCAGGATAAACCCCCGGGTGGAACAGATGCAAACGTTATCACGACCCTGTCGTCTGCATGCGGGCCTCCTCGGGCGGTCGTTCGGGTCCTCCAGGGCCCTCCGGCGGGGCACTAATTCGTCCCCCTCCCGCACGGTCTGCACGGGGCCGATTCCGGTGCGCCGCCTCGGGGTTTGTGGAAGCGGTTCGCGCCCGGACGCGCAACACGCCGGACGTCAGCGCACACCGGTCGCGATCGGCGGACAGACGCCTCAGCCCTTCATGCCGGTCGTCGCGATGCCCGAGATGATGTAGCGCTGGAAGAACAGGAACAGGAGCGCGACGGGCAGCATCGCCAGCACGGCGCCGGTCATCAGCAGATGCCGGTTGTCGACGTAGGGCGAGCGGAAGTACTCGAGGCCGAGCGTGACCGTCCGGTAGTCCGGGTTGTCGAGGTAGATGAGCGGCCCCAGGAGGTCCTGCCACGTCGCGACGAACGTGAACAGCCCGACCACGATCAGGACGGGCACGCAGTTGGGCAGGATGACGCTCCAGAACGTGCGGATCGGCCCGGCGCCGTCGATCGCCGCCGACTCGTCCAGCTCCTTCGGGATCGTCAGCATGTACTGGCGGAGCAGGAAGACGTTGAAGGCGCCCGCCGTGAAGTGCGGCACGATGAGCGGCAGGAAGGTGTCGATCCAGCCCAGCGTCTTGTAGATCGAGAACATCGGGATGAGCGTCACCTGCGCCGGGATCATCATCGTTGCGAGCAGCAGCACGAACAGCACCTCGCGTCCCTTGAACTGGAGCCGCGCGAAGGCATAGGCGACGAGGCTGCTCGACAGGATCTGCCCCAGAACCGCCATCAGGCTGATGAACAGGCTGTTCCGCGAGAACGTCAGGAATCCCGTCGACTCCTCGCCGAACGACGCCTCGGGGCCGCGCAGCGTCTCGGGGTAGTTCTCCCACCGGACGGCGATCTCGGTGAGGTCCTCGTACTCCGGGTTGCGGAGCACCCCGAGGCGGTCAACCGACAGGTCGGCCCCCTCGGGGTCGGCGATGGCGGTGAACAGGATCTCCTCCGCCCCCGAGGCGGACGCTCGCACCTGCCGCGCCGCGATGACGTGCTGGCTCCCGTCGGCCAGCTCGACCACGCGCGACGCGCCGAAGGACACCGTCTCGAGGCCGCGCGCGGTGACGGCCGAGTCGGGCATCCAGCGGGTGAACTGGGTCGGCGCGCCGCCGTCGAGGCGGGCGTAGTAGGCCCCTGGCGCCGCCTCGGGGGCGTCGGTGGTCTCGCTTCCGAGGAGGTCGGGCGAGGCGGCGAGGCGGACCCACCGCTGGTCCTCGGCCTCGACCACGTCGCCCTCGACGGTCAGGCTGTCGGTCCGGTACTCGGCCGGCACCATCGTCGGCGGCGACATCGAGAGCCCGTCGAGCGTCTTGACCGACGAGATCAGGACCCAGTAGAACGGGAACAGCAGGAACGCCGACACCCCGAGGAGGAGGGCGTACATCCCGAGCTTGCGGAGGGTCGTCGGGTTCATGGTGCCGCCTCGTGTCGTGGGCGTCCAGACCCCCCGCTTTCCGGCAGGTCGCCCCGCTCCCAAGCTCGGAAAGCTGTCCCCCTTGGCAAGGGCAGGGCTGTTGAGTTCTCATCCTGTGGCTCTTCACCACCCACAGAGTCATCCCCGCGAAGGCGGGGATCCATGCGAGGGTGCCTAGAATCGACGCCGTATGGATTCCCGCCTGCGCGGGAATGACTGGTTTTTGGGGGGTGGCGGTAGAGCGTAACGGCCCTGCTTGGCAAGGGGGACAGTCCGGTCGCCCTTGAGCGGAGCGATGGGCGATTGGACAGGGGGTGCTGGTCCCGTCGTTCGCGGTCCGCCGTCCGCGGTCCCCCTCGCGTCCGGTCCCCGAGGCGGTGCCCCCTCACGCCTCCGCCTCGGTGTAGACGAACCGCTTCGACACCTTCAGTTGCAGCATGGTCACGGCGAAGATGATCCAGAACAGGACGAACGCCCACGCGCACGCCTTGCCCATGTGGAGGTTGTTGAACGCCTCGTCGTAGATGTTGACCGCGTAGAACCGCAGCGAGTCGCCCGGCCCGCCGATCTCGGCCGGGTAGTTGACGAAGAAGAGGGCCGGCGTGAACACCTGGAACGCCCCGATGGTCGTCATCACCACCATGAACAGGATCACCGGCGACAGCAGCGGCAGCGTAATGCTCCAGAAGCGCCGGAAGACGCCGGCGCCGTCGATCTCGGCCGCCTCGTAGAGCGAGCGCGGGATCTGCTTCATGCCCGCGTAATAGATGATCGTGGCCCCGCCGATCCAGAACACGTTCATCAGCACGACGGTGTAGAAGGCGTGCGTCTCGTCGAGCCAGTTGATCGGGAGCCCGCCGAAGAACTCGACCGCCCGGTTGATGATGCCGTACTCCTTGTGGAACATGTTGACCCACAGGACGGCCGCCGCCGCGCCGGTGAACAGCGACGGGAAGTAGAAGATGGCCTTGAAGGAGTCGGCGCCCTTGACGTTGCTCGTCAGCAGCCCGGCCGTCGCGATCCCGCCGACGGTCGAGATGGGGATGACGAGCGCGGCGTAGGCGAACGTCTTCTGGATGCCGAGCCCGAAGTAGCGGTCGGTGAACAGGTCGGCGTAGTGCTGCGCGCCGACCCACCGAGGCGGCGTGATCATGTTCCACTCGGTGAACGAGAGCACGACCGACGCCAGGATCGGCCCGACGGTGAAGAACACGAACCCGATCAGCCACGGCGAGAGGCAGACGTAGGCCGCCCAGCCGGCGCTCCGGCCCCCGCGCGCGGCGTCGGTCTCGCCCTCCTGCCGGCGCACGTACAAGATGTAGCCCACGAGGCCGCCCAGCGCCACCAGGATGATTCCCAGCGGGATCAGGTATCGCTGGGCCGTGCCCGCCTCGGGGCGCTCGGCGCGCGCGAAGGCCAGGTCGAGGTCGCGCGCCAACGCCGGGATCTGCTCGTCGACGGTCACCTCGACGAAGGTCGCCATCTCGTCGCGGTAGGTCTGGAGCGCCTCGGCCGAGACCGGCCCGCCGCCGGCCTGGAGCTGCCGCAGCCGGCGCTCGTGCTCCTGGTCGATGATCGAGTCGACGCGCTCCTGCCAGATCCCGACCGCTTTCTCGATGTAGGTGTTCGAGGCCGTCCGCAGCGGCTCGGCCTCGTCGAGGCCCACCAGGTACGCCTCGAGGCCGGGCACGCCGAAGCGGTTGTCGACGAGCGCCGGCGCGGCCGACCGCAGCGCCGGGACGCCCCGCAGCTCACGGGCGATCATGTCCTGCGCCTGCTGCCCGGCCAGGAACTCGATGAACGCCCATGCCTCCTCGGGGTGGGGCGACTCGCGGTAGATCCCGACGCCGTTGACGGTCATCGTCTGGGTCGGCGCGGCGGTGCTCGGCAGCGGCGAGGTCTGGTAGCGGATGCCCTGCTCGTGGAGCCCCCGCAGCACCCACGGCCCGAGGTACGCGCTCGCCACGTTCGGATCCTGGAGCACGTTGTCGCCCCCGATGCCGGCCGTCTTGAACGTCGACGTGGCGATCAGCAGCCGGTCGGCGTACTGCGTCGTCCAGATCTCGACGAGCGCGCGGCGGAGCGCCTCGTTGTCGCGGACGGTCGGGCGCGTCGGGTTGACGCGGCGGTCGAGGAAGTCGCCGCCGTACATCGACGCGAGGACGCTGTTCGAGGCCAGGAACGAGTTGCCCATCCCGTACTGCGCGACGTTGCCCTGGCCGTCGCGCAGCGTGAGCCGGGCCATGAGGTCCTTGAAGTCGTCCCACGGCATCGCCTCGTCGGACCGCGGCCACGACTCGGGCGTGAACCCCTTCTCCTCGAGGCGGTCGACCGAGTAGACCATCGCGTAGACGGCCATCTCGATGGGGACAGCGTAGAGCGCGCCCTCCCACGCGAAGTTGCCGATCGCGCCGGGGTAGTAGGCGCTCCGGTCGAGGTCGGCCGCGAAGCGGTCGAGCGGCATCAGGGCGCCGTGGTTGATCCAGATGCCGCCCTGCGCGCTGTAGACCGAGATCACGTCCGGCGCCAGCCCCGAGGCGGTCTGCGTCTGGAGCTTCTGCCAGTACTGGCCCCACGGGTAGATCACGATGTCGACCGCGATCTCGGGGTGGGCCTCGACGAACGCCTCGCCGATCTCGCGGAACAGCGTCACCGTCTCTTCGCCGCCCCAGAACGCCCACCGGATCAGGGTCTTCTCGCCGGTGTAGCTCTCGTTCTCGACGATCTCCGCGCGCGCGCCGGCGCCCGCCCCGAAGAGCAGAAGCAGGACGAGGACGCGAGAGAGCGACGTAGGCACGTCCGAATGATAACGTTGTTATCCTCGTCTGGCACCCCTCGCGCCTGTGCCCTCCGGCCCCGAGGCGGCCGGAGACGGCTGGCGGGCCGCCTCGGGGGATGCGCCCCTCCGCCCCTCTCGCGCCATGCGGTTCCTGTCTCTCCGTACGCTCGCGCTCGCCGTCGTCCTGAGTGTCCCCTGCCAGGCGCAGCTCATTGCGCCCCAGGGCCTGCCGCCCGGCCAGCCCTACGCCGCGACGTGGTTTCCCGAGGACTTCCTCGCGTGGACCCCCGAGGCGGACCCCGACGCGCCGTACAACCGGGCCGCCGTTCCGCTCGCGCAGCGCTCAGCCGCCTCGGGGCTGCGCGCGAACGCGCACGCGCGGCCCGGTGAGGCCGGCGTCAACGCGCTCTCGGCGTTCGCCACCACGAACGGCAACCCGTCGCAGGGCTACCTCGACCTCGACTACTACGCCTTCGCCCGCTGGCCCTACGTCGAGACGCTCGTGTTCTGGGGCGGCTCGGCGGCCGAGGGCCTCATCCTCGCGCCCAACCCGGGCATCGTGGACGCCGCGCACCGCCACGGCGTGCCCGTCTACGGGACGGTCTTCTTCCCGCCGGTCGTCTACGGCGGCAACCTCGACTGGGTGCGCCAGTTCGTCCGGCGCGACGGCGACACCTACCCGGTTGCCGACCAGCTCATCGAGGTGGCCGAGTACTTCGGCTTCGACGGGTGGTTCATCAACCAGGAGACCGAGGGCGCCGACCCCGAGATTGCGCGCGCGTTCCAGGAGATCGCGGCGCACGTCGAGCGGCGGTCGCACGTCCAGGTCGAGTGGTACGACGCCATGGTCGAGGCCGGGCCGGTCTTCTGGCAGGAGCGTCTGAACGCGTGGAACGACGACTTCTTCCAGCAGCCGAACCGCCGCGTCTCGTCGTCGATGTTCCTCGACTTCGGGTGGACCGCCGAGGACCTCGAAGAGAGCGCGGCCCTCGCCCGCCGCCTCGGGCGGAGCCCCTACGAGCTGTACGCCGGCATCGACTACCAGGCCCGCGGCATCGGCGACTTCGTGGCCCTGGCCCCGCAGGTCTTCCCCGAGGGGCGTCCGCACACGACCTCGCTCGGCATCTACCGGCCCGACGAGACCTTCTCGCTCGACCGCGACACGTTCGCCGCCCGCGAGCGCGAGCTGTGGGTGGGCGCCGACGGCGACCCGAGCCGCGAGGACGACGGCTGGAGCGGCCTCGCCCACTACATCCCGGCCGCGACCTCGATCACGCGGCTCCCGTTCGTGACGCACTTCGGGGTGGGGCAGGGGACCGGCTACTTCGTCGACGGCGAGAACGTCGCCGCGCCGGCGTGGCGCGCCGAGGGGTGGAACCACCTCTCGCTCCAGGACCTCCAGCCGACGTGGAAGTGGTGGACGGAGGGCACCGCCTCGGTGCGGCTGGATTTCGAGCGGGCGTACCAGGGCGGCTCGTCGCTCCGCATCGAGGTCGCTGGCCCCGAGGCGGCCCACGTCCGCCTGTTCGCGACCGACCTCGTGCTCCCCGAGGCGGCCCGCCTCGGGGTCGCGCACCGCGCGGACGGGACGGCGCCGTTCGCCGTCGGGCTTCACTTCGACACGGCACCCACCGAGGCGGTGCCGATCGGTTTTGGGGCCGGAGCGGACTGGACGCTCGACCACGCGAACCTGGCCGAGTTTGCGGGTCGTCGGCTCGTGGCGATCTCCGTCGTCGTGTCGACCATCGACCTGCCGGTCGCCTTCAACGTCGGGCGGCTCGCGATCACCGAGGTGGAGGAGACGGTCGGCGCGCCGCGCGACGTGACGGTCGAGCGCCGCGCGGAGGCCGACGACGGATCGCTCGCGGTCGGGCTGACGTGGACGGCGCCCGACGAGCCGGTCGATCGCTACGAGGTCTTCCACCGCCTCGGGGACGGGCGCCGCGCGTTCGTCGGGGGCACGTCGGGGACCGCCTACTTCGTGCCGGCCGTGCGGCCCACCGGCGACTCCGAGGCGGTTCTGGAGGTCGTCGCGGTGGGGCGGACGGGCACGCGCTCGGCGGCAGGCACGGTGACCCTGTAGCCGGCCCCGGTTGTCAGAGGGAGAGGGACGGCGTATCGTACCCGTGTCGCCTTGCAAACGTTGCCATGCTCCGCGTTCTTCTGCTCACCACCTTCGTCGCCCTGGCCGGGTGCGCCTCGACCGGCACCGAGGCGGCCGGGGACGACGGCCCCACGGCGAGCGTCGAGGTCCAGAACCGCAACTGGATCGCGATGGAGATCTTCGCGACCGCGCAGGGGCAGCGCGTCCGGCTCGGGCGCCTGAGCGCTGGCCGCGAGCGGACCTACACCCTCCCCGGCCGGCTCTTCGCGGCCGGCCCCACGGCGGTCGCCTTCGAGATGGAGGCCGACGGGTCGGAGCGGGAGGTCCTGCGCGAGACGATCTCGGTCGCGCCTGGCGAGACGGTCATCCTCGTGATCCCGAACACGCGATGAGAGCGGGCGTCCTCCGCCTCGGGGCGGTCCTCCTCGGGGCCGTCTTCGCGCTGCCGGTGGCGGCGCAGCCGGGCGACGCCGGCCAGCGCGCGACCTTCCTCGGGAGCCTCAACCTCCAGGACGACGCCCTCGTGCTCCGCGACGCGCTCTACCAGGCGTTCTCGCAGACCGACCCCGAGGCAACGCCCGACGAGCGCTACGAGCGGGCTGGCCGGTTTGCCTTCTTCCTCGTCGCCAACGGCATCGACGCCCTCGACGTGCTCCGCCTCGCCGAGGGCGGCGTCGACGTGCTCCACGCGATCACGGCCAACGAGCGGCCCCTGGCCGAGCAGTCGCTGCTGGCCGACCTCGTGATCGTCGCCGACGTCCTCGCCCCCGAGGCGGACACGGCCGACGGCTACGATGGCGGCGTGCGTGTTCGGGTGGTGGACGTGGTCAAGGGCGACGTCCCGGCCGACACGATCAGCGTCCGCCAGCAGCGTCGGCGTGACGTTCCCTTTGTGATCGGGGCGCGCTACCTCCTGCTGGTCTCGAACGGGATCTACCGCTACGGCCTCCACCGGCGCGGCACCGAGGCAGCGGTCCCCGAGGCGGAGCGCACCCACCGGTTCTCGATCTACCGCCAGTACCTCATGGACGGCGAGGCGGTCGTCTGGAGCGGCTACTCGGCCGAGGACACGGCGCGGGCGCTGGACGAGGTGCGGGCCGTCGACGCCATCCTGCGCCGCGAGTAGGCGGCCTCGGGAGCCGCCAGGCGAGACCGCCTCCGGGGTCGGCCGTGCGCGTGCCGGGGCAGGCCCTACGCCCCGAGGCGGGGATGCCAGCGTGCCGACCAGGGGAGCGCCCGTCGCCCCGGTCCGGCCTCCGCGGGGACTCTGGGAGGCCACCGCCTCGCGCCCCGTGCTCCCCTTCCAGACGATCCTCTGCGCCCTCGACTTCGAGCCCGGATCGGCCCGCGCGCTCGTGCAGGCCGCCGACCTCGCCGCGCGCGCCCGCGCCGACCTCCACCTGCTCCACGTGTCGCCTCGGGGCCAGAAGGAGGACCGCACAGACGACGGCTCCTCCGAGGCGGCGTTCGGTCGACGCGTGGCCGCGTTCGTAAACGAGGCCCT
Organism: Bacteroidota bacterium; assembly: GCA_039024395.1. Taxonomy (GTDB): domain Bacteria; phylum Bacteroidota; class Rhodothermia; order Rhodothermales; family Rubricoccaceae; genus Rubrivirga. The sequence goes on from JBCCQJ010000034.1 coordinate 16,042, forward strand.
CGATCGGGCCGACGCCTTCGACGCCCTCGGGCCGCACGTCCACCGCGTGCAGGGCGCGTCGCCGGTCGCCGGCATCCTCGGGTACGCCCGCGATATCGGGGCCGACCTCGTCGTCGTCGGCACGCACGGCCGGCGCGGGCTGGGGCACGTCCTCCTCGGGAGCGTGGCCGGCGGCACGCTGCGCCGGTCGCCGGTTCCCGTCCTCGTCGTCCCCGAGCAGGCCACCGGCCCGGGCGCCGACGCCCCGGTCGTGATCGCGGCCGACGTCTCCGACCTCTCGGCGCCCGCCGCCCGCCTCGGGGCCGACCTCGCCGAGGCGGTGGGTGCTCCGCTTCTGCTGGCGCACGCCCGCGCCGTCCCGGCCGACCACCTCGTCGGGATCAGCGGCCACCCGGTCCCCGAGGCGCCGTCGTCACGGACCGAGAGCCACGACGCCCTCGACGCGCTCGCGCGGGAGGCCGAGATCGGGGCGCCCTACGAGCGCCACGTGATCCCGGGCGAGCCCAGGCACGTCCTGGTCGACCTCGCCGCGCGGACGCGCGCGCGCACCCTCGTCGTCGGGACGCGCGGCCGTGGCCGGTTCGCGGGTCTCGGGAGTGTGGCCGAGTGGGTGGTGCGGCACGCACCGTGCCCGGTCCTCGTCGTGCCGGCGGCCGCCTCGGGGAGCGCCGCCTCAACGGCACGGGTCGCGTAGGCCGGGGACGCCGGCCCCGAGGCGGAGCGCGACCTCCCTGCTCTTGGAGCGACCCGATGCGCGCCGTCAGTACAGCCCGACCGGGTCGACGTCGAGGTTGACGCGGTGGCCCGCCGGCGTCTTCGTCTTGTCACGCGCTGCGCGGACGATGGCGTTCAGGGCGGAGGCGGGGAGCGTCCGCGGCGCCTTCACCAGCAGGTGCATCCGCCACCATTTTTTGACGCGCCCGACGAGCGCCGGCACCGGCCCCAGCACCTCGACGCCGGCCACGCGCGCCGCCTCGGCGTGGAGGGCGCGGCCCCACAGCTCGGCGAGGGCGTGCGTCGAGCCCGACTCGGGGCCTTTGACCTCGACGCCCACGAGGCGGCCGTGCGGCGGGTAGCCGAGCGCCATCCGCTCGCCCAGCTCGCCGAGCGCGAACCCGTAGAAGTCGTGGCGGAGGGCGAACCGAATGGCGGGATGGTCGGGGTTGCGGGTCTGGAGGAGCACCTCGCCCTCGAGCTCGTGGCGCCCGGCCCGGCCGGCGACCTGCGCGAGGAGCTGGAACGTCCGCTCGGCGGCGCGGAAGTCGGGCAGGAGCATCCCGGTGTCCGCCTCGACGACGCCGACGAGCGTGACGCGCGGGAAGTCGAGGCCCTTCGCCACCATCTGCGTGCCGAGCAGGACGTCCGCCTCGCCGCGCCCGAAGGCGTCGAGGATCCGGCGGTGGGCGCCCTTGCGGCTCGTCGTGTCGAGGTCCATCCGGAGGACCCGCGCCTCGGGGAAGACGTCGGCGATCTCCTCCTCGACTCGCTGCGTGCCGGCCCCGAGGCGGCGCAGGGCGCGCTCGCCGCAGGCGGGGCACGCCTCGGGGATGCGCTCGGCATGCCCGCAGTAGTGGCACCGCAGGTTGCGGCTCGCCGTGTGGACCGTCAGCGAGACCGCGCAGTCGGTGCACGTGGGCGTCCAGCCGCAGCTCTCGCACGTGAGGACGGGCGCGTAGCCGCGGCGGTTCTGGAGCAAGATCGTCTGCTCCCCGCGGTCGAGCCGCGCCTGGATCGCCTCGCGGAGGTCGTGGCTCAGCGCGCCCTTGAGGCGCCGCACCTGCCGCTCGCGCCCCAGGTCAACGATGCGGACCGGCGGGAGCGGCGCCGGCGCCCGCGTCTGGCCGTCCGGCCCGCGGACCGGCACCCGCTCGGGCATCTCGAGGCGGGTGTACTTGCCCGCGTTCGCGTTCTCGACCGACTCCATCGACGGCGTGGCACTCCCGAGCACGCAGACGGCCCCGGCCCGGTGGGCGCGCATCACGGCCACGTCGCGGGCGTGGTAGCGCGGCGCCGGGTCGAACTGCTTGTAGCTCCCCTCGTGCTCCTCGTCCACGACCACCAGCCCCAGGCTCTCGAGCGGTGCGAAGACGGCCGAGCGCGGCCCGATCACGATGGGGTAGATGCCGTCGCGGATCCGCGTCCACGCGTCGAGCCGCTCGCCGGGGCTCATGCGGCTGTGGAGGACCGCCACGCGGTCGCCGAAGTGGCTCCGGAAGCGGCGGACCGTCTGCGGCGTGAGGGCGATCTCGGGGACGAGCACGATCGCCGTCTGCCCCCGGTCGAGCGCCGCGCGCAGCGCCCGCAGGTACACCTCCGTCTTGCCGCTGCCGGTGACGCCGTGGAGCAGAAACGTCTCGGCCCGCCCCGCCTCGATGGCGCTCGTGATCGCGCCGAGCGCGGCCGTCTGCGCCGGGTGGAGGTCGACGGGCACGGCCGGCGGGACCGCCTCGGTGTCGAGCCCGTCGGCGCGGCGCTCGACCTCGGCGTCGAACGCCTCGACGAGGCCCTTCGCGACGAGGCTCTTGACCGTCGACGAAGCGGCGCCGGTGGCGGCCAGCGCCTCGGCCTGCGTCACGTCGGCATCCGCCTCGGTGAGCCAGTCGAGCAGCGCCCGCTGCTTGACGCCGCGCAGGTCGGCCCCGTCGGCTCCGGCCCCGAGGCGGAGGTGGCGGACCGTCTTGGCCTGCACGCTTGCCTCTCGCACTTCCTCCTCGACGCGGACCGCGCCGGCCGCCTCGAGGCGGCGGAGGAGCGCCTGCGGGACCGTCTTGCGGCCCAGGGCCGTCGCCACGTTCGCGACCGGCATCCCGGTTCCGTTCAGCTCTTGCAGTGCACCGAGGATCGTGCGTCCGCGCGCGTCGCCCGGCCACGCCTCGGGCGGGCTCAGGCCGTAGACCACGCGGCGGCTCTCGACGCCGGTTCCGCCCGGGAGGGCCGCCTTGATCGCCTCGCCCCACGCGCAGAGGTAGTAGCCGGCGATCCAGCGCGTGAGCGCCATCAGCGCCGGCGTCAGCGCCGGCCGGGCGTCGAGTACGTCGGTGAGCGGCTTGAGCGCCCGCCCCGAGGCGGTCTCGGGGGCGCCCTCGACCCGCTCCGCGATCACGCCGGTGATCTGGCGCCGCCCGAACGGGACGAGCACGCGCGCGCCGGGCACCGCCTCGGGGGCGAGGTCGTCCGGCACGCGGTACGTGTAGACGCCGTCGACGGCGGCGAGCGGGACGACGTGGGCGAGGGCGGCCATGCCCGAAGCTACCCCGCCCGGCGACGGCCCCCCGTCACCCCGCCCGCCTCGGAGATGGCGAAACCGCCCACACCACGTCTCCTCCCCCCAGCGGGGGGAGGCTGGGAGGGGGGCGATGAATCGACCGCCTCGCTGTGGATTGACCTCCGGCCCCGAGGCGGTTTCTGTCGGCCGTGCGCGGTCCGTCGTCCGCGGTCCCCGCCGAGGCGGCTAGATGCAGGGCTCGGGGCTCCAGTCCTGGTGCCCGCGCTCGGGCCAGCACCGGATCTGCCGGCCCGCCTCGACCAGCTCCCACGTTCCGAAGTCATCCAGGGCGTAGGTCAGCCGCAGCCGTTCGTCGCGGACCGAGTCGTCGAAGAGGCCTAGCGCCGTCAGCAGCACGACCGCCTCGGTGTCGGTCTCTCCGATCACCTCGATGAGCACCTCCTGCGACTCGCCGTCGTAGCGCTCGGCGAGCGCCTCGGCGGCCACCTCGGGGTCGGAGGCCGCGTTGTAGTCGGACGTGATGTCGGGGGCGGGCTCGAACGTCCCGAACGCGCTCGGCTCCTCCATATCGTCCGTCCCCGAGGCGGGCATCGCTGGCCCCGAGGTGGTGCCGCCGGCCGGGATCATCTCCAGGCCCGCGACGAGGGCCGCGCCCTCGGCGAGCGACACGGGGCGGCAGCCGCCCACGGTGTCGCTCAGAAACTTGACCGACATGCCGTCCATCGACACGAACTCCGACACGACCGCGCCGACGCCCCACACCTGAGCGCTCGTCGCCTCGGGGTCGTCGGCCGCCTCGAACACGCGCACGACCGGCCGACCGGGCACGCCCTCGATCCGCACGTCGGTCGAGACGAGCGGGTAGCCCGGTCCGCCGAGCCCTTCGGTCGCGCCGCTGATCTGGAAGCAGGCGCCGTCGGGCCGCTGGTAGTCGAGCCGGTAGCTGGCCCCGACGGCCGACTGGTTGACCTCGAAGACGCTCAGCCGGAAGTCACCCGGGTCGCCGGGCACGAGGACGGGGAAGCCCAGGCCGCGGAGCTGGTCGGCCTGACTTCGGCTGAGATCACCGGGGGGAGGAGTGACCGGGTCGGCCGCCTCGGGGGGGGGCGCCGACCCGCGCATCGGCGAGCTGCACGCGGCGAGGGCGAAAACGAGAGCCAGGGAAGCGAAGCGCATCGGTGGTGCGAAGCGGAGAGACCCCGAACGTAACAGCGCGGCGCCAGGTGCCTGTGGATCGATCCGAAACGCCCTCGCAGCGCCTGTTCGCCCGGGCTTCACCCTCCACGCCGACGTTCCGGGGAGATCCTACGCCTGCGACATCGTCGCCGAGCGGAGGGCGGCCACGTTCGCGGCCACGTCGCCCCGGAAGACGGCGCTGCCGGCCACGAGCACGTCGGCGCCGGCCTGGACGAGCGCGCCTGCGTTGTCGGGCGTCACGCCGCCGTCCACCTCGATGACGGCCGGGCTGCGAGTCCCCGCGATCATCGCGCGGAGCCGCCGCACCTTGTCGAGCGACGACGGGATGAACGCCTGCCCGCCGAAGCCGGGGTTGACCGACATCACGAGCGCGAGGTCGACGTCCGGCAGGATCTCCTCGAGCGTCACGAGCGAGGTCGCCGGGTTGAGGGCTACACCCGCGCGACACCCGAGGTTGTGGATCGCCTGGACGGTCCGGTGGAGGTGCGGGCACGCCTCCTGGTGGACCGTGATGACGGCCGCGCCTGCCTCGGCGAAGGCCTCGAGGTAGCGGTCCGGCGCCTCGATCATCAGGTGGACGTCGAGCGGGGCGCCGAACTCCTCAGCCAGGTCGCGAAGCCCGCGCATGACGGGCGCGCCGAACGAGATGTTGGGCACGAAGTGCCCGTCCATGACGTCGATGTGGAGCCACTCGGCGCCGGCGTCGAGCGCCTCGCGGGTGTGCTCCCCGAGGCGGGCGAAGTCGGCGGCGAGGACGGAGGGGGCGAGCGTCACAGAACCGGGGCGGTGGGCCGGACAAGATCGCCTCCCCCAGGGGCACGCGGTTAGCCCTCGGCGTGGGGGATTGGGCGGTCGGTGTCGACGACCTCCAGGATGTCGTCGATGTGACGGAGGCCGCGTGCAGCGGCGACGGCGAGAACGACGAGGACGGCCACGAAGAGGGCCAGCGCGAGGTACAGCATCGGAGTCGAGTCAGGTCGTGTCCGCCTCGGAGCGTTGGCCCCGAGGCGGGGGAATGTCAGGGGGAAGGCTCTGCGGTGGGGGCCTACGGTTGAAGGCTGTCGTGGCCACACGTCGCACTGCGGTACTCGCCGCGGAGCGTGTTCGTGCGCCAGGGCGTCGTGCGGTCGCCGTGCGGGCACGTGCCCCCGTACGCCGGCTGGACCGGGCCACCGAGGTGGCGGAAGGCCGAGAAGAGCGTCGGGAAGCGAAGGGTGAAGGCCATCGGAACCGGGGGAGGGTGAGGCGTCTGTTCAACCCCGAGGATCGGCCGTCGGTTTGGCGCCTCTAGCCCTGCAAGCGCTTCCTGGACAACGACTTCATCGACAAGCGCTTCCGGAAACGCTTTCGTATTCATCTCCTAACACGCACGTGCCCGCCTCAGGGCTGTGCTTCCCCGAGGCGTTCGGTCCTGAGCTGGACTTTGGCCCTATGCGGCGTAGGCCAGCGTGCTCGTGAGTTGCCACAGCACCGCCTCCGGGATTTCGACGCTCTCGCGCCCGCTACGGGACATC
>JBCCQJ010000035.1:0-21940 GCA_039024395.1 Bacteroidota bacterium
CACGGGCCCTCTCCCGTGGGGAGAGGGGACGTCGACTCTGCCGCCTCGGGGCCAACTCCGAGGCGGCGCGCTCGATTGGGTCCACCACCCCTGGCCCCTCCTGTCCAGGCCTGTCGTGAGCGGGGTCGAGGGACGGGGGACTCTGCGTCTGACCTCGTCACGTCTCCGAGGCGGCTCCTCTCTGAGAAGCTGTTCGGATTCACGCGTTCGGGCTCCGAGCGGCTGCGACCCCGCCCGTTCGGCGTCGCCCTGCATGGCCGTAGCTGGCGCTACGGCTGCTTCAGGCTCCTGGCCCGTCCGGGATCTCGCTCGCTCTCGCCTGCCGAAACCGAAACCCAAACAGCTTCTGAACACCGCACGCTGCTGATGCTCCAATCGCCCACTTCGCCCGACGACGGCGCCCCCGAGGCGGCCCTCGGGGCCGACGTGCCCCTGCACACCGAGGCGGCACCGGCCGAGCGGGTGACGGGCAACTCGCCCCCGCCGCCCGACGACATCGTGGTCGAGCTGCGCGACGTGCACAAGTCGTTCGGCTCGAAGCAGGTCCTGAAGGGGATCAACATGGCCGTCCAGCGCGGCACGAGCGCCGTCGTGCTCGGCGGCTCGGGAACGGGCAAGAGCGTGCTCACGAAGCACGTCGTGGGGCTCCTCACGCCGACGCGCGGCGAGGTGTGGGTGCTCGGCGACCGGATCGACCTGATGGACGACGACCAGATGGACCGCAAGCGGCTCCGCCTGGGCTACCTCTTCCAGGGCGGCGCGCTGTTCGACTCGATGACGGTCTACGAGAACATGCGGTTCTTCCTCGACCGCCACACGTCGCTCTCGAAGGCCGAGAAGGACGACCTCGTCGACGAGAGCCTCGACGACGTCAACCTGCCCAACACGAAGTACCAGTACCCGGCCGAGCTGTCGGGCGGCCAGAAGAAGCGCATCGGGCTGGCGCGGACGCTCATCCTGCGCCCGGACATCATCCTCTACGACGAGCCGACGACGGGCCTCGACCCGGTGAGCGTGCGCGTCGTGAGCGACCTGATCGTCAAGCTGCGCGACGAGCGGGGCATCTCGTCGGTCGCGATCACGCACGACCTGCTCGCCGCCGAGATCATCACCGACCGCGCGCACTTCCTCTACGACGGCCAGATCATCGCCGAGGGCACGCTCGCCGAGGTCCGCCGGGGCGACCATCCGGTCCTGAAGGAGTTCTTCACCGGCACCGAGGCGTACGGCACGGCCTGAAAGGGTCTGGCGGGTCGAGCCGGTTTTGCAGGTTCGCCCGACGGCCCCGACGTTCCGACCTGACAAACCGGCCCGACTCGCGTAACCTGCCGACCCCGCCGACCCGACCCCTATGTCCCGCCAAGCCCGCCTCGGCCTCGTCGTCATCGCCGCTCTCGTGGTGGGCCTGGGCTTCCTGTTCATCATCGCGGGGCAGAGCAACCTGCTCGCCCGCACGTTCCCGGTCCGCGCCACGTTCGACCAGGTGGCCGGATTGCAGCGCGGCGCGAGCGTGTTCTACAACGGCATCTCGGTGGGCCGCGTCGAGGGGGTCCTGCTCCCGAGCGAGCCTGGCGAGCCGATCACGGTCCGCATGGCGATCGACAACGGGGCGCGGCGGCTCATCCGCGAGGACAGCCGGGCGCTGATCCAGACCGACGGGCTGGTGGGCAACGTGATCGTGTCGCTGACCGACGGCAGCCGGGACCGCCCCGAGGTGGCCGACAACGGGCTCATCCAGGGCGTCGAGCCGTTCGCGCTGAGCGAGGTGTCGGACCGGCTGTTCACCTCGATCTCGCGCTTCGACTCGGTGACGGTCGCCCTGGCGGGCATCATGACCGACGTGCAGACCGGCGAGGGCACCCTCGGCCGGTTCCTCTACGACGAGGCGCTCTACGACGCCTCGGTGGCGACGACGGCCGAGTTCCAGAACACGCTGGCCACGTTCACGACGCGCGCCGACGCGCTCGTGGCCGTCGCCGAGGGCGCCTCGCAGAGCGTCGAGCAGATCCTGAGCAAGGTCAACGCCGGCGACGGCACGGTCGCGCGCTTCCTCAACGAGGACGACGTCTACACGACGTTCCTCTCGACGGCGGCGCAGCTCCAGGAGGGCGCGGCGCAGCTCCAGACGGTCTCGTCGGACATCCGGGCCATCACCGACCGCTTCAACCAGGCGGCCGGGTTCGCGACCCTCGGCGCGTTCCGGTTCTCGGAGAACATGGAGGCCCTCAAGCACAGCTTCCTGTTCCGCGGCTACTTCGAGGACCGCGGCTACTACGAGATGGCGCCGTTCGAAGTCCGCGAGCGGGCCATCGCCGAGACGCTCGAAGACCTCCAGGCGTGGGAGCGCCGCCTCGTGGTGCAGGAGCGCGAGATCGCGCGCGTCCTCGAGGAGCTGGAGCGCCGCGGCATCTCGATCCCCGAGGCGGGCGGCGAGGCGACGGCCTTCCCGACCGAGACGACGACCGACACCGCGCCCGAGACGCCGGAGCCGATGCCGGCGCCCGAGGATGACTGACGCCGCCTCGGGGGGAACGCAAGAGCGCATGAACGCAAGAGCGCATGAACGCAAGAGCGCATGAACACAAGAGCGCAGAGATGAGACAATCCGCGGGGGCATCTCGTGCGTTCCGGCACGCCTGCACTCCTCGCCGTCGAGGCGCTCCCTCCATGCGACGGCCCTGCCACCCCGAGGCGGCGTCGTTCTCCACACCCTTGTCCACACGGTGGATTACCGGTTCCTGATCGCCCGGCGCTACCTCGCCAGCCGGCGGCGCCTCACGCTCATCTCGATCATCAGCGGCATCTCGGTCGCCGGGGTGACGGTCGGCGTGGCCGCGCTGGTGGTGGTCCTGAGCGTGATGAACGGCTTCTTCGACGTCGTGCGGGATCTGCTGGTGAGCTACGACCCGCACGTCCGCATCGAGGCGGCCGACGGCGGCGGCATCGACGACCCCGAGGCGCTCGTTGCGCTCGCCCTTGCCGAGGACGGCGTCGCGACGGCCACGCCGTTCGTCGAGGGCAAGGCGCTCTTGGCCACGCCCGACGGCGGCACGCTGAACCAGGTGGTGGTCGTGCGCGGCGTCGAGCCGGCCGCGCTCGACGCCGAGGTCGAGCGCTCGATCCGCGACGGCGCCTTCGACCTTGAACGCCGAGGCGGGTCGGCCGGCATCGTGATGGGCCGCGCGCTCGCCTCGCGGACGGGCGTCTACGCCGGCGACGCGGGTGGCGACGGGACGGTCCCGATCGAGGGCAGCCGGGTGACGCTGCTCTCGGCACAGGCGCTCTCGCGGGCCGTCCAGCTCTTCCCGTTCGGCCTGCCCGACCAGCGGGCGTTCTCGGTCCGGGGCACGTTCGAGCTGGAGCCGACCTACGACGAGACGCACGTGTTCGTGGCTCTCGACCAGGCGCAGTCGCTGTTCCAGATGCCCGACCGCGTGACCGGCCTCGACCTCCGCCTCGACGACCTCGACGCGGCTGGCGCTCTGCGCGACCGCCTCGGAGACCGCCTCGAGGCGGAGCATCCGGGCCGGTTCGCCGTCAAGACGTGGTACGACCTCCAGGGGTCGCTCTACAGCGTGATGCGGCTCGAGAAGTGGGCCGCGAGTGCCATCCTGGTGCTCATCATCGTCGTGGCCGCGTTCAACATCGTCGGGGCGCTGACGATGATCGTGATCGAGAAGCGGCGCGACCTCGGGGTGCTCCAGGCGATGGGCGTCAGCCGGCGCGACGTGCGGCGGATCTTCCTCCTGGAGGGGCTCTTCGTGGGCGGGCTGGGGACCGGCATCGGCCTCGCGGTGGGCCTCGCGACCGCGCTCGTGCAGAAGGCGTTCGGGGTCGTCCGGCTGGCCGAGGCAGGCTCGTTCGTGATCGACGCCTACCCGGTCTCGATCCGTCCGCTCGACATCGGGCTCGTGGTTCTGGTGTCGGTGGGGCTGTGCGCGCTGGCGGCCGTCTACCCTGCGGCCCGGGCCGCCTCGGTGGACCCGGCGCGGGCCGTCCAGACGGGCGCGTAGGCACACCGGCAAGTTGGTTCTCGGCCCCCGCCGAGGCCGTAGGACGCGGGCTGTAGGACGAGGGCCGTGGGCCGTAGGCCGTGGGGCTTGTACGATGCGGCGTGCCGTGAACGGCGCCTCCGTCCCACGAACCACGCCCCTGCTTCCGTGTCCGCACGGCATTCCCTTCCCCGAGGCGGGGCGGGCGGCCTTCGGAGCCGGCAGCGGACGGGTCTGAGGGTGGCATCGGGCCCAGGGACACCGCCAGCGGTCGTCCCTCCACTCCTCCACGCGCGGAGCGCGCTTTCCACGCCTCCGAGCGACCCGAAGGGCGCTCGAAGCGCCTCGGACAATCAACCCGACCTCAGGGAAACTGCAGGCCGCGCGCGCGCGCCCCGAGGCGGCAGGGCTTAGGATCCGGTCGGCGTCCCCGATAAGGGAATCCCGCACCCCCGATCCGCACCCGACCATGACCTTCGCTTCTCGCCCGCTGTGGGCCCTTCTCGTCGCCGCCCTTCTCCTTCCACTCGCCGCCTGCGACGAGACCGGCGGTCTGTCCGCCAACGTCGACGTGGCCGTCGAGGACGCTGTGATCGCCCGCCAGAGTGGCGACTACGAGGCGGCCGTGGCGCTCCTCGAGGACGCCCTCGACCGCGAACCCGAGAACGCGTCGGTCCGCGTCGAGCTGGCGACGACGATCCTCGAGCGCGACGACATCGACCTCCTCGACGTCGACCAGATCGCGCAGTACGTGACCGACGGCATCGGCGGCACGGCGGCTCAGCCCGCGACCTCGGAGGCCTCCGCCTCGGAGGCCCGGAGCGCCTGCTCCGTCGGCGACGACGCGACGGCGTTCGACCCGACGGACCTGGCCGGCTTCGCCGACCTGACCCAGGGCGCCGCCTCGATCCGCCGCGCCCTCGAGCTGCTGCGGCCGATCATGCCGGAGGCCATCTCGGGCTTCAGCATCTGCCAGAACGTGGTCGACGGCCAGCTCAGCTACGACCGCGACGGCGCCATCGCCGAGCTGCGCGCGCGCGGCCTGAGCGAGACGCGCGTGGCCCAGGTGCTCGCCGTCAACGCGCTCGCCAACCTCATCGACGCCTACCTGTTCGTGTCGACCGAGCTGCCGGCCCAGACGACGTGGTACCGCCTCGCCGACGGCTCGATCACGATCTGCGCGCAGGACGCGGACGCGCTCCGCACCGAGGCGGAGGCCGCCATCGCCGACCTCGGCGAGGCCGTGCTCTCGCTCGACGCCCGCGCGTCGCTCCTCGGCGAAGACTCGGCCGCGTCCGACCTCGTCGACCTCGCCCTCGACGCCTTCGAGGAGATCCGCGACGCCGTCGGCGACTACTGCGCCTCGGCGTAGGGCAGACGTCGACGTGGGGGAGGGCGACCCCTCGCTTCGGGATCTCCGAGGCGGTCGTCCCTCCCCTCCTCCGCGCGTAGCGCGCCCTCCATTCCTCTGAGCGACCCGACGGGCGCTCTCGGCGCCCCGCGCCCCATCCCCCCGGACCCATGCTCACGACCCTCCGCCGCGCCGCCGCCGCCGCCCTCGTGGCCGCCCCGGCCCTCGCCGGCGCCCAGACGTTCTCGACGCTGTCGCAGGACAACCCGGCGCGCATCCCCGACCTGGCCAGCCTCGCCGCCGGCGGGGCCGTCGCCGCGCTCCCGACGCTCGACTCGCCGTTCATCTCGAACCCGGCCCACATCACGCAGTCGGGGCTGTTCAGCTTCAACGTGGCCGGCGTGACGGCCGGCGCGGGGGGCAACCTCCGCGAGTCGTACGACTTCTACGACCAGGAGCTGGGGCCGGCCATCGAGGAGGGCATCGACGAGATTCGGGAGACCGACCCCGCCCGCCTCGAAGCGCTCTACGACGAGGCGCTCCGCATTGGGGGCCAGCAGAAGACGGCCCACCTCGCCGTCCTCGCGCCGTCGGTCCGCGCCCGCACCGGGCCGGTCGCCTTCGGCGTCGCCGCGTACGGCAACAGCGTCACGCGCGCCCGCATGACCGACGGCGGCGCCGGCATCCCGTTCGTCGACCTCTACGGGCAGGCGGACGTGATCGTGCCGGCCGTCGCCGGGTTCGACGTCAGCAAGACGCCGGCGGGCCTCGTGATGCCGTTCGACCTCAGCGTGGGCGTCTCGGCGGCGTTCGTGCAGCGCCGCATCACGGCCAAGAGCGAGTCGGTCGACGCGCTCCAGCCCGACGGCGAGAAGCTGTACCTGCTGCGCGGCAACACGCTCCGCTTCGGGGCCGGCCTCTACGCCCGCAACGTGATGGTGCCGGGCGTCGACCTCGGCGCCGAGGTGACGAGCCTCGGCGCGGCGGTCGACTACGACCTCGAGGCGTCCTGGGACGTCTCGGGCTCGGAGGGCGCACCCGACGACATGGCCGAGGTCGAGGCGCTCCAGGCCCGGTTCGAGAGCCGCGCGACCGACCCGGTCGTCCGCGTGGGCGCCGCGTACCGGCTGCCGACGCTCCTCGTGCCCGGCCTCAGCGACACGGCCGTCTCGGTCGACTACACGACCGCCTCGACGTCGGAGTTCGACCAGTCCTTCCAGGCCGGCCTTCGCGCCGGCGCCCGCGCGACGGTCCTCGGCGTGTTCGGCCTCCAGGTCGGCATGAGCCAGGGCATGCCGTCGGCCGGCGTCGCCCTCAAGACGAAGGTGGCCCGCATCGAGTACGCCACGTACGGCGTCGAGGACGGCCGCCTGCTGGGCCAGCTCCAGCGCCGCAACCACGTCGTGCAGGTCCGCTTCGGCTGGTTTTAAAGCACCCTTCGGGTGGGTACGAGGTACCAGGTACTCGGTACGGCTCTCGCCCGACGCCTCGCGTCTTGTACCTCGTACCGAGTATCCTGTACCAACCGGAGATTTGCTCGAGGGACAGGGCAAGGGGGAAGAGGCAAGGGGCCATCGCAGCCCTCATGCCCCTTCCCTCTTGCCCTCCCAGAGGGTTCTTCGCCCCAGACTCACACGCAGGGCCGCCTCGGGGCTTGGCGTCGGAGGCGTGGATCCGTAGGTTTCCTCGCTCCGCCCCGTGCGCTCTCGCCGCGGGGCGGCGTTTTGTCCCGAGACCCTGACTTCCGAGCGCGGCGCTGCGCCGACCGATCCGATGGCACGCAAAGACCAGATTACCGGCAAGGGGCCGATGTCCGGCAACCACGTCTCGCACGCCCACAACAAGGTGCGGCGGCGGTTCAACGTGAACCTCCAGAAGAAGCGGTTCTACATCCCCGAGGAGGACCGCTGGGTCACGCTCCGCGTCTCGGCGCAGACGATCAAGACGATCAACAAGAAGGGGATCTCGGCCGTCCTCCGCGAGGCGCGCGCCAAGGGCGTGTCGCTCGCCTAACCCGGCTCCCCCACCTCCGCGCGTGATCGCGCGCACAGACCCCCGAGACGATGGCCAAGGGCAAAGACGCTCGCCACCAGATCACGCTCGAGTGCACCGAGGCGCCCGGCACCTCGCGCTACTCGACGATGAAGAACCGCCGCAACACGACGACGCGGCTGGAGCTGAAGAAGTACAACCCGGTCCTCCGCAAGCACACGCTCCACCGCGAGATCAAGTAGTCGGCCGTGGGGCGTAGGACGTAGGTTCTGCCCCACGACCCACGCACCCCGACCCCTACCCTCATGGCGAAGAAAGTCTCCAAGAACCAGCGGACCAACCGCGGTGCCCAGGACGCCAAGCAGATGGCGAAGATCATCGTGGCGTCGAAGAAGCAGAACGGCCAGTTCGAGTTCCGCTCCAAGATGGTCGAGGCCGACACGGTCCAGGACGAGCTGAAGGCGGCCCAGGCCGCGTAGCGCTCTCCGCTCGCATCGTCCCGCCGAGGCGGCTCCCGACGTGGGGCCGCCTCGGTGCGTTTGAGAGCAACCGGCAGGAGGGCCGTCGGTCCCGATCTGGGACGTGGGCCGTTGGACGTGGGGGCACGTGCGACGAGGCGTGCCGTGACTGGGGCCTCCGTCCCACGCCCTACGACCCACGCACCCGCCCTGGGCTCCACGCCGTCCCCCGAGGCGGCTCTCGACGTAAGGGCCGCCTCGGTGCGTTTCTGGGCCTTCCCTGAGGCGGCTCCGGCTCCGAGGCGGCCGGGAGTCAGAGGCGGCGGAGGGCCAGCCAGCCGCCCACGCGGTCGTCGCTCGGCCACACCAGGAACGCGAACCCGAAGAACGTCGCCGCGAAGGCCAGCGCGAGGAGGTCGCCGGTGAGGAACGCCGCGATGGCGCCGGCGAACGCGCCCACCTCGGCGAGGGCCAGCGAGGCGATCCCGAACGTCCGGATGAGGCCTTCGGCCTGGGCGTCGGACTCGGCGGCCATCAGCTTGCCCTCCATCACGCGGATGAGCGCGAAGGCGCCGGCGATGGTCGCGGCGCTGAGCAGGGCGACGGCGTAGAAGCCCACCTCGGCGTGCTCGGCGAGGGCGTGCGCCTCGGTCTCGGTGGCGAGCCACCCCATGACGGCGACGACCATGGCGGCGCCGGCGATGACGGCGGCCCAGACGATGCGGAGGGGCTGGGCGAAGGAGGTGACGTCGGACACGGGCGCGGAGATCGAGTGGAGGTGGAAGCTAGACCGGCCGTGTATCTTGAGCGCGGCCGCCTCGGTGGCCACCTCGGGGCGTAGCGCAGCCCGGTAGCGCGCCTGCTTTGGGAGCAGGAGGTCGTGGGTTCGAATCCCGCCGCCCCGACCCCCGGCCTCCGGGCCGACGGGCCTGTAGCTCAACCGGATAGAGCAGCGCTCTTCTAAAGCGCAGGTTCCAGGTTCGAGTCCTGGCGGGCCTGCTTCTGGAGATGCCGCCTCGGGGCGCGTCTTTGCGGGAGATCCGCCGCGGCGTCCCCGAGGCGGCGTAGATTGAGCGCACGGTGCCGTGGCCGAGGGGTTAGGCACAGGTCTGCAAAACCTGGTACACCGGTTCAAATCCGGTCGGCACCTCTTGGAGCAACCGATGAGGCGGTTGCAGAAGCGCAGGGGGCACGCTCCGCGGGTGGATGGACGGTGCGCATCTCAGTGGAAAGGAAGGGGAGCCACCCTCCTGCCGCACCCCGGTCAAGATGGGGTGACAAGGCGGCTTGACCGTGCCGGTCACCGGACGTGCCCGTTGGACTCGTGCCGAGGGTCTCGTGCCAATTGGCGTGGGGAACCAGCCAGTTGGCACATTATCGGAAGTGAAAAAACGCACCCCATGGACCCCAAACGGTCACTTTAAGCCCCTTTGCCTTCTAAGATCACCGCAGTGATCTTAGAAGTACGTCGAGCCAATCACGAGACGAGCCCGATGATCGAGATCTCGGAAAAGGAAATCCGTGAACGCCTCACCTTCGACAATCCGTGGTGGACGGGCCGTGGGATCGACCCTGGGCTCAAAGACTTCCCTCGCCGGTTCTACTACGACGAGTTCTACGGCCTCGTCGAAGACGTCTCGGTCCGCCGGGCCGTCATTCTCATGGGTCCCCGCCGGGTAGGGAAGACGGTCATGGCCTACCACGCCATCCAGGGCCTGCTCGACGCGGGGGTGCCTGGGGACCGGATCGTGCTCGCCTCGCTCGAGACCCCGCTCTATTCCGGGATGGCGCTCGAACAGCTCGTGCGGCTGTTCATCGACATCCACGGCCATCGGGACGAGCAGCTCTACGTGTTCTTCGACGAGATCCAGTACCTCAAGGACTGGGAGGTCCACCTGAAGTCGCTGGTCGACAGCTTCCGAAACGTCCGGTTCGTCGCGACCGGATCGGCCGCGGCCGCGCTCAAGATGAAGAGCCAGGAGTCGGGGGCGGGGCGGTTCACGGACTTCCTGCTCCCACCGCTGACGTTCGCCGAGTACCTCCAGTTCATCGGGCGCGAGGACGAGCTCATCGCCCGCTGCGAGTTGAACGACGTCTGCGAGTCGGTGGACATCGGGGAGCTCAACGCCGAGCTCCTCAACTATCTCAACTACGGCGGCTACCCCGAGGCGGTGTTCTCCGAGAGGATCCGTCAGGATAGCGCCCGCTACATCAAGAGCGACATCATCGACAAGGTGCTCCTCCGCGACCTCCCGATCCTCTACGGGATCCAGGACATCCAGGAGCTCAACCGCCTGTTCACCACGCTCGCCTACAACACGGGCCAGGAGGTGACTCTGGAAGAGCTCTCGCAGTCGTCGGGCGTGGCGAAAAACACGCTCCGGAAGTACCTCGACTACCTGGAGGCTGCGTTCCTCATCCGCCGCGTGAAGAAGGTGGACCAGAACGCGAGGCGGTTCAAGCGGGTCACCTCGTTCAAGGTCTACCTCACGAACCCGTCGATGCGCGGGGCCCTGTTCGGGTACGTGTCCGAAGACGCCGAGGCGATGGGCGCCCTCTGCGAGACGGCTGTCTACAGCCAGTGGCTCCACAGCGAGGCGATCGACAACCTGTTCTACGCGAGGTGGAAGCGCGGGGAGGTCGACATCGTCCACCTCGAGCCGGTCCGCCAGAAGCCCGACTGGGCCGTCGAGGTGAAGTGGTCGGACAGGTCGGCCACGGGCGACGACCCCGCATACAACCTTGCCTCGTTCTACACGAAGACCGGCGTCGAGCTCGACGGGCTCGTCACCACGAAGACGTGGCGGGGGGACCGGGAGGTCCGCGGCGTCCGCATCCAGTTCCGGCCGACGGCCGAACTCATCTACACGCTCGGCAAGAATATCCTCTCCCCCAGGGGCTCCCTGAGCCAGACGCTCTCACAGGGCACGGGCGTGTCCTGACGGAGGGCGTTCTCCAGCTCGCCCGTCGACGCTTGACGATTCGGTTGACTCCGCGCGGCTCCTGCGAATCAGAGTCGGCCCTCCCGTTCTCTACGCGCCTGTTTCAGCCTCACACGAACAGATCTACAAAACCTGGTACACCGGTTCAAATCCGGTCGGCACCTCAACAGGACGGGCCGCCTCATGCCCCGAGGCGGCCCTTTCGCGCGTCCTTGGCAGGATGAGGTCGGACGGGCGCCGGCGAGGCTTGGGAGCACACCGACAGGCCCAACACCGCCATCGTCTCGGGCGCCTGTCCATGCTGCGGGCACGTAGGGCGTGCCAGGGCTGGAGTGGGGGACGATTACTGACCAGCCATGGAGCGCGGGATGGCCTAGTCTCCCTAACGCCCCTTCCTGTACGTCGATGAGGAACGTCCTACTCTCCTGCGTCTTCCTTGGCGCAGCCGCCGCTTCCGCTCAACCGATAGACTGGCGCTTCGACATCGAGGGGCTCCCCGCCGACTCGACGTTCCTGATCGGCCTGGTCAACGGCCCCGACGGGCTCTATGGCCTCCCGAACACGTACGGGCTCGGCGTCCAGCTCTACGACTCGTCGGCGGACGAGTGGCAGCAGCTCACCTACCCCCTCGAAGGGTTCAGCCCTACGCGTGCCCTCGCGGTCGGACCCTCAGGCGATCTGTGGGTCGGAGTCGACCGGGGCCTCCGGCACTCCACCGACGGCGGGCGCACGTGGATCCGGCGCGGTCCAGACGACGCCTTCAACGTCGTCGCGATCCTCTCCCCCTCTCACATCGTCGCGGGCGGCGCCCGATCGGAGGTCGGCGCCTACAGCAGCCGGGACGGCGGGGAGACGTGGTCGAGGGTTTCCGACGCCCTGGGCTTCCAGCAGATGGAGGCCCTCGAATCGGGAACCCTCCTCGGCGTCGGCTCCGGCGGAATCTCGCGCTCCACCGACGGCGGAGCCACGTGGCGCCCAGTGCTTGCCGGAAGGGTCACCAGCGTCGCTGAGGGCGCCGAGGGCGTGCTGCTGGCCGCGAACCAGGGCGTGGGCGGTGACCCCACCCGCGCAGGGCTCTACCGATCGGTGGACGACGGGGCCACATGGCAGCTCGCCGCCCTCCCCCAGACGCCCGTGACCCGAGTCGTCCTCGGGGATGGGGGGGCGACCGTCGTCGTCGCCGACGGGGCAGTCCTCGTGTCGACCGACCTCGACACGTGGACGACCGTCTTCGACCTGGACGAGGATGTCGTCGCCTTCGACGCGGCTGCCGACGCCTCGGGGCGGGTCCACCTCGCGACCCCGGACGGCGTCCTCGCGGCCTCCGCGCCCTACTCGTCGTGGTCGTTGAACCGGACCGGCCAACGGGGCGTCCCGGACGTCCGGGGGGTCGCTGTAGCCGAAGGGACTGTCTTCTCAGTCGTACAGGGGTGGCTCTTTCGGCGGGGTGCAGGAGAGCCTACGTGGGGCGCGGTTCCAGGACTCGTCCCCACCGTGGTCAACGTGGTCGAGGGTCCGGCCGCCTCGGTGTACGTCGGGACGGCGGCGGGGGTGTTGAGGTCCGTCAACGGCGGGGAAACGTGGGACCTCGCCGGGTTTGAAGGCGACTCGGTCTCGGTCGTCGCGGCACTCCCCGGCGGCCGCGTCTTCGCCCAGGGCGGCCCGACTGACTCCGGAGGCTACCGGACGTCGGGCGGACCGGACGACGAGCCCGGGCCGGTCGTGGAGTTCGAGAACCCCTTCTACCTCTCGGTCGCGGCGACACCAGACGGCGGGGCGGTCGCCTGCGTCCGCTCGGACACCTACGAAGGGCTGTGGTCCTCCCGGGACGGCGGCGGCACGTGGTCCCCCTTCGCCCCCCCCCTCCCGTGCGGGGGTGTCGCCGTCAGCGACGACGGTTCGACCGTCTACACGACGCGATCCCCGTCGTTTGGGGTCGTCGCCTCCGACGACGGCGGGCGGACATGGCGTGTCCTCGTCGAGAACGCCGCGCTCTACAGGAGGGGACGAGACGGGACTCTACTCGCTGGCTACCTCGACTTCCCAACGATCGACGTCGTCTGGTCACGCGACGACGGAGCCACCTGGACCCGGACGTCGAGACCCGGTCCTCGGCTGAAATATGGGACGTGGGGGATGACGACCGACGGGGACGGCGACCTCTACGTCGCGACGAGCCACGGCCTCATGCGGGGGGCGCCCACGAGCGCCGTCTCCGACGACAGGCGAGCGCCCGCCCTCACGTTCTCGCTCAACGGCCCGCACCCGAACCCGGTCCGGGACCGCGCGGCGTTCCGTCTGGAGACAACGGGTCCAACCACCGCCTCTCTCGACGTGTTCGACACGTTGGGAAGACGGGTCGCCTCGTTTGGCCCGAGGCGTTTCGACGGCGGGGTCCACTCCATCGTCGTCGACATCTCCGCCCTCCCCCCCGGCCTCTACCTCTACCGCCTCTCGTCCACGGTCGGTGTGGCCGTCCGCCCCGGGGTCGTGGTCCGGTGAGCGGGCGGCGCATACTCCCCAGCACAGTTCCTTGGCGGCCAGCCCCGCCGCGCGCCGACTGTTGAACTCAGTGTTAACGCAGGGCCGTCTCGGAGGCCGAAATTTCCCCTCCCGCGGTCGATTCGCCGACGAGGCACAGGTCTCTAAAAAACCTGGCATACCGGTTCAAATCCGGTCGGCACCTCAATCATGGCGGGCCGCCTCGGTGCATCGAGGCGGCCCGTTCGTGTCTCCGCCTCGGGGGCGGCAGGGCAAGAGCTACTGGATTGCCAGCGCCGGGAGCGTCGGGCGCACCAGCAGGCGGCGCGTCATCCAGACCCGGCGGAACGGCGCGCGCGTCGCCGCGAGGGCATCGGACGCGCAGGCGTGGCGGACGTCGAGCGCGTAGGTGCCGGCCCGGCCGCCGACGGCCCGGAACGAGACGGCGTCGCCCTCGGCGAGCGTCGAGAGGCTCGACGAGAACGGGAAGCGGCCGCCGGAGGCGCACGTGACGGTGCCTGTGCCGCGGGTCGAGTCGTAGCGAGTGACGGTGCCGGTGGTCATCGGTCTGGAGGCTGGCGATGGAGGCGCTACGCGGAGGCCGCCTCGGGGTTACGCTGGATCCCGAGGTGCGCGACCGCCGCGGGGACGCGCGACCGCCGCGGAGCGCCCCGAGGCGGCGCGATCTTCGGCGCGGCTCCTATCCGCCTCCGGACCCACGCCACGCGGTCCGCGTACCGCCTCGATCCTGCGTTTTCCACGTCATGCGCCTGTTTCTCTCGTTTGTCCTCGCGGTCGGCCTCGCGGCCTGCGCGCCGCCCGTGCAGGTGCTCGAGGCGCCTGCGGCCCCGCCCTCGACCGAGCCCGCCTTCGAGCCGCTCACCGAGGCGGAGATCGACCCGCCCGACCAGGCCGCCTTCGAGGTGCCGGTCGTCTACGAGACGCTCGACAACGGGCTCAAGGTGGTGCTCTCGGTCGACCGCTCGGCGCCGACGGCCGTCGTGGCGGTCTACTACAACATCGGCTTCCGCACCGAGCCGCGCGGGCAGACCGGCTTCGCCCACCTCTTCGAGCACATGATGTTCCAGGGCTCGGAGCACCTCGGCAAGAACGCGTTCATCGACCTCGTGCAGTCGAACGGCGGCGTCCTCAACGGATCCACCCGCTTCGACTTCACCAACTACTTCCAGATCGTGCCGGCCCACACGCTCGAGGCGATGCTCTGGGCCGAGGCCGACCGGATGCGCGGCCTCGACGTGACGCAGGAGAACCTCGAGAACCAGCAGGGGGTGGTCTCGAACGAGGTCCGCGTCAACGTCATCAACCAGCCCTACGGCGGCTTCCCGTGGCTCGACCTGCCACAGCTCGCCAACGAGAACTGGTACAACGCTCACAACTTCTACGGCGACCTGGCCGACATCGAGGCGGCCACACTCGGCGACGTGCAGGCCTTCTTCGACACATACTACGCGCCCAACAACGCCGTCGTGGTGGTCGTGGGCGACATCGACGTCGACCAGACGAGGGGCTGGATCGAGCAGTACTTCGGGGCGATCCCGACGGCCGACGTGCCGCCGCCGCCGGACGTCTCGGAGCCCGTGCAGACGGCCGAGAAACGGGCCACCAAGGTCGACTCGCTCGCGCAGCGCCCGGCGCTCGCCTGGGCCTACCACATGCCCGCGCGCAACTCGGACGCCTACTTCGCGATGGGCCTGCTCTCCGAGATCCTCCTCGGGGGCGACGACAGCCGGCTCCACCGGGCGCTCGTCAGCGAGGCGGGCGTGACGTCGAACGTCGCGGGCGGCATCAACTGGCCGCTCGGCAACATGTTCAACTACGACGGCCCGATGCTGTGGTCGGCGTGGCTGATCCACGACCCCGAGACCGACCCGGACACGATCCTCGGCCTCATCGACGAGGAGGTCGACCGGATCGCCTCGGAGGGCGTGGGCCGCGAGGAGTTGGAGCGGGCGAAGATCGCTCTCCGGTCGACCCTCTACGACATCATCGGCGGGACGTTCGGGTTCGGCCGGGCCGACCTGCTGGCCTCGTTCGCCCTCTTCGACGACGACCCGGCGCGCATCAACACGCTCGTCGACCGCTTCGAGGCGGTCACGCCGGCGCTCCTCCGCCAGACCGCGCGCGAGGTGCTCCGCGCCACCAACCGCTCCGTCATCACCCTCGAGGCGGCCGGCGGCGGCTCGTGACTCCCACCGCCTCGGGGCCGGCCTGTGGGGCCCCGCGCGCCCCGAGGCGGTGTGCCGTCCCGGGTGGACCTGGGCACGGCGTGCTCGGTCCATGCCGCCTCGCCGAGGCGGCTCTACAATCTGCCCTTCCCCGACGTTTTGCCTGTTCTGACCTGATGATCCGTTTCGCGTCTCTGTTTGCCCTCGCTCTTCTGCTTGCCGCCTCGGGGGCGGCGCAGGCGCCAGCCGGCACGTCCGACTTCCCCCCGACGCCGCCAGCGCCCGGCGAGCCGCAGCCGTTCGAGATCCCCGAGGGCCGCACGTTCGCGCTCGACAACGGGATCGAGGTCACGCTCGTCCCCTACGGCGCACTGCCCAAGGCCGACGTGCTCGCCGTCGTCCGCGTCGGGAACGTGGACGAGGGGGCGGGCCAGAACTCGCTCGCCGACCTGATGATGGACGTCCTCCAGGAGGGCACCACGTCACGGTCGGGCACGGAGATCGCCGAGGCGGCGGCCTCGATGGGAGGCTCGCTCTCGACCGGCGCCGGGCTCGACCAGTCGACCGTCGGCGGCCGCGTGCTCGCCGAGTTCGTGCCCGACTTTGTGGCCCTCGCGGCCGACGTGCTCCAGAACCCGGCGTTCCCGGCCGAGGGGCTCGCGCGTGCCCAGCGCAACCGGCTCCGCAGCGCGGCTGTCGCGCGGTCGCAGCCGGGCACGCTCGCGCTCGCCGCCTTCCGCCGCGCCCTCTACGGGCCGGAGCACCCCTACACGGCAGCCCTCCTCCCCATCGCGACCGACATCGAGGCGGCGACGGTCGCCGACGTCCGCGCGTTCTACGACGCGAACGTCGGGCCGGCGCGGACGCGGCTCTACGTCGTCGGCCAGTTCGACGAGGCGGCCACCGAGGCGGCCGTCCGCGACGCCTTCGGGGCGTGGGACGCGCCCGCCGAGGCGGCCGACCCGGCGCCGCCGACCGCCTCGGGGGGGCGGCAGGTGGTGCTGGTCGACCAGCCGGGCGTGGCGCAGTCGAACGTCATCGTCGGCCTCCCCACGATCGACCCGGCGGCCGACCCGCAGGAGGTGGTCGCGCTGCAGGTGACGAACGCCCTCCTCGGGGGCGCCTTCGGGAGCCGCATCACGCGCAACATCCGCGAAGACAAGGGCTACACGTACAGCCCGGTGTCGTCGGTGTCCTCGCGCTTCCGCGACGCCTACTGGGCCGAGACGGCGGCCGTCGTCACCGAGGCAACGGGGCCGGCGCTGGCGGAGATTCTCTTCGAGATCGACCGCCTCGCCGCGGAGGCGCCCCCCGAGGCGGAGCTGCGCGGCATCCAGAACTACCTCGCCGGCACGTTCGTGCTCCAGAACGCGTCGGCCGGCGGCATTGCGGGCTTCCTGGCCTTCCTCGACCTTCACGGCATCGACCGTGGCTACCTCGAGGACTACGTCGACCGGGTCTACGCCGTCACCCCGGAGGACGTGCGCGCGACGGTGGCCGAGCGGTTGCGGTCCGACGACATGGCGATCGTGGTCGTCGGCGACCGGAGCGTGGTCGAGCGGCAGATCGCCCTGTTCGGCGACGTGGACGTGCAGACGGTGGAGTAGGACGTCGTGCGTGGGACGTAGGACGGTCCTCGCCCACCTCGGCGGCCCCGAGGCGGGGGCGTTTCTCAGTCCGTGAACGCGACGCCGGAGAGGAGCGGCACGTACTGCATCGCCTCCTCCGCCTCGGTGCCAGGTCCCCCGACGGTCAGCGTGTAGCAGCGCGACGGGTCGCATCCGTAGACGGCCACGGCGACGTCCTTTGGACCGACGCCTGTCCGCACGTGAATCGAGGCGGACCGCGCGCTCGCAGTCAAACCCTCGCTCAGAGGAAGAGCGGACACGGGGACGTCCGTCGACACGAAGTCATTCATGCCACGGCTCTGAGCGACGGGGTCCACGTAGGCTGCCCGTTCCTCGGCCGACAAGCCCGTCACGGTCTCGAGGAACACCGTCCGGCCGTCCTCGCTCAGTTCCTGAAACATGTGGATGCGGCGCCCGGGGGCGAACTCCGCCTCGGTCATGTAGAGGAAGCTGTCGGGCAGCTCAGCCTGGAAAGGATCCGAGGCCGACAGGTAGACGCGGGGCTGGGGGACGTAGGGGACGGCGGGCTCGCCGGTCTGGGCGCGAGGAGCCGCCACGTACAGGGACGCGACGACGGCGAGCACGAGAGGAGCGATGCGCATGGGAGCCTGGGGGAGGTGTGACGCCGGATCCTGACGAGCCTTTTATCGCCGAGTTGCGATGCACGTTTAAGCCGCCAGGATTGGAACAGGTCACGTTCTCCGCCTCGGGGACGGCACACGGCCTGGCCGGAGCGTCTGCTCTCCGTGCTCTCGCGGCGCAGCCGCACTCTCGCCGCGTAGCGGCGCTCTCCGTGCTCTCGTCGCGAAGCGACCCTACTGTCCCGTCTTCATCTCGTAGAGCGCCCGGTTCTTCACCGCGTCGCCGAACACGCTCAGGCTGGTGTTGAGGCAGAAGAGGGCGAACGTGCCGTGCCAGAAGTACGGCCGCCCGGACGCCCACTTCACGGTCGCGCGGCCCACCGCGCACGCCCCGAACCCGACGCCGATGAGCCCGATCGGGGCCATCGTCATCCACTTCGTGCGGTGGTGGTCGGCGTGGACGGGGAGGCGGTCGGAGGTGACGGTCGGGGCAGCGGACATGGCGAGAGGGGCGAGGTGAAAAGGAGGAGCCGCACCGAGGCGGTGCGCGCAGTCTACGCACGCGCCGCGCGGGGGGCCCGAGCCGCCTCGGGGTCGGGCGTTTCGCGTCCACGTGTCATCCTGAGGAGCAGAGCGACGACCGCGAAGCCAAGGATCTCAGCGAGGCGGTGGAAGCTGTAGCCGCCGGTTGCTACGGCCGTCTGCCTCGGCACTGAGATCCTTCACTGCCGTTCAGGATGACAGAGTAGATCGGTCACCGAAACGGGGTCGCTGTGTCAGAACCAGACTTCCCAGATCATCCGGCGGCTGGATCCACTCAGCGCCCACACAAGCCCCTCGTGGTCGCCAGAAACCGTTCCCACCTCTTCGAGGAAATCGACTTCGCGTGGCAAGGAATCGCAGAGGAAACCTGAGTAACGGCGGGCTCCATCGCGCGTAGTCGACACTGACTTCAGGCTGCGGACGAACGGCTCCCATGCCTCCTCTCGAATCTCGAACACAGCCGCTTGAACGCCCCACTCCTCGCACGTGTCAACTGTCCAGGTCTCCTCGGGCAGGCGGACTCCGGCCGCAGACTCGAACACCTCTTGGTAGTCCGTCCGCAGGAAGAACCAGTAGACCAACGCAGGCAGCAGGAAGCCGGCGAGGAGTCCTGCATGTCGCGGTCGCCATTCCATAAGCCAAGGTGCTACACCTTCTCCGCCTCGGGGCTCGCGAGCGCGTGGAGGACGACGTAGCCCAGCGTCAGCATGCCGCCGAAGACGAGCGTCATCACGACCGTCTCGGGGTGACCCAGCGGGTCCGCAAGACGGGCGAGGATGTCGGCGAAGAGGGCATCTGGCGCGGCGACCACGTCCCACGAGTTCCACCGCAGCTCGCGGCCGAGGTAGATCCCGAACGCGCTCAGGAACAACACCCCCACCGAGGCGGCCCACCCGGCGAGCGCGCCGCGACGCCGCGCGATCACGCCCTGCACGTCGGCCAGCGACAGGTAGCCTGAGAGGAGCCCCACGCCCGCGCCCGAGAGCAGCATCCCGAGGTCGTACCAGAA
This sequence comes from Bacteroidota bacterium, assembly GCA_039024395.1. Lineage (GTDB taxonomy): Bacteria > Bacteroidota > Rhodothermia > Rhodothermales > Rubricoccaceae > Rubrivirga. The sequence continues at coordinate 19,164 of JBCCQJ010000035.1, forward strand.
CGGCACCGGCGGGCGCTCGGCGAGGTGGACGAGGTCGGTCAGGATGTACGGCGCGTTCGGGAGGAACAGCAGCCACACCGCGCCCACGGCCAGCAGCGCCGGCAGACACGCACCGCGCGCGTCGAGGCGGACGAGCAGCGTCGACGCCATCAGCGGCACCGCGGCCAGGAACAGGTTCCACCCGAGAAACAGGCCAAACCACGAGCCGGTGACGGCCACGCGGACGAGGAACAGGGCGGCCACCCAGCCCCCGAGGAGGGCGGCGAGCGAGAGGCGGCGCGAGGAGGACGTGAGCATAGCGATCTAGTTGCTTTGATTAGCAAAGTACGACAAACGAGAAAGTCGACTCTGGGTTTCACGCCCGCCTCGGGGAGGCGTCTCGCGCACGCCCCGAGGCGATCCGGCACGCGTCTGGCGGAGACGGCGCGCCGGGCGCGGAGGTCCACGAAGACGTGCGGGGCGAATCCGGGCGCGCCCGGACGGGGTTCTCCCGCGCCTCCCCTCCCCTGCCTCGGTGCATGACCTCGCGATCCTCGGCCTCGGGCCGGTCGGCGCCACGCTGGCGTGCCTCCTCGGGGCGCGCGGGCTCCGCGTGGTCGTGCTGGAGCGCCGGACCGAGCCGCACACGATCCCGCGTGCGGCCCACCTTGACGGCGAGGCCCTTTCTATCCTCGCCGAGGCGGGCGCGCCAGTCGCTCCCTTCGGTCGTCCGCTCGACGGGTTCGACCTCGTCGACCGGCGCGGCCGCCTGCTGCTGCGCGGGCGCCCGGCCGAGACGCCTCCCGACGGCTACCCGGCCGGCGTCCTGATCCACCAGCCCGACGTCGAGCGCGCGCTCCGCGACCGCCTCGGGGAGATGCCAAACGTCGCGGTCCGCCTGGGCCACGAGGTCACCGAGGTGGAGGACGCGGGCGACCACGTCGAGGTCGTGGGCGAGGGTCCGGACGGGCCGTTCCGCCTCGGGGCTGCGCTGGGCGTCGGGTGCGACGGCGCCGCGAGCCGGGTCCGCGAGGCGATGGGGAGCCGGCTCCGAGGCGGCCGGTTCGAGCAGCCGTGGCTCGTCGTCGACGTGGTCCTCCGCGACCCCGAGGCGACCGGCCCGACGCTCCCCGACCGCCTCCTCCAGATCGCCGACCCGGCCGAGCCGACCACCTACGTCCCCTTTCCCAACCCGCGGCGCCGGTGGGAGTTCAAGCTCGCCCCGGGCACCGACGTCGAGGCGGCGACGCACCCTGAGGCGGTCTGCCAGCGCCTCGCGCCCCACGTCGACCCCGAGGCGGTGGCGGTCGAACGGGCGGCGGTCTACACGTTCCACGACCTCGTGGCGACGCCCTGGCGGCGGGGGCACCTCGTGCTGGCGGGCGACGCGGCGCACCAGATGCCGCCGTTCCTGGGCCAGGGCCTGGGCGCCGGCCTCCGCGACGCCTGGACGCTGGCACCGCTGCTCGCGGACGTCGTGGACGGCGCGCCGGCCGACCTCCTCGATGTCTATGAGGCCGTGCGCCGCCCCCACGTCGAGGCGGTGATCCGGCAGGCGGTCCGCCTCGGGCGGGTCGCGACGCTGCCGAGGCCGCTCGCGTCGGTCCGCGACGCCGCGCTGCGGGCCGCCCACCGCGTGCCCGCGCTCCGTCGGCGCCTGCTCGATGTGCGCGGCTGACCGCCTCGGGGTGGGCATGGGGCGGGAGTGCAGGAGCGACAGAGCGCAAGGTCTCCAGCAGATGTACCTGCGTTCCCACATGCCTCCGTTCCTGCATGCCTGCGCTCCTGCACGCCTGCATTCCCACACGCTTGCGTTCCTGCACGCCTACCAGCCCTCCTGCCCCGAGGCGGCGGTATCCTTCCGGCCCTTCTCTCGCGACTCATGGACACGCTCAACGCACCGGGAGCGCCCGCCGCCGTCGGGCCGTACAGCCACGCCGTCCGCGCGGGCGGCCTCCTCTTCTGCTCGGGCCAGGTGGCGCTCGACCCCGAGACGAACACGTTCCTCGACGGCGACGTGACGGCCCAGACGCGGCTGGTGTTCGCCAACATCCGCGCCGTCCTCGCCGAGGCAGGCGTGGGCCTGGGCGACGTGGTGAAGGCGACGGTCTTCCTCCAGACGATGGACGACTTCGCGGCCATGAACGCCGTCTACGCCGAGGCCTTCGGCGACCACCGGCCGGCGCGGTCGACGGTCGCCGTGGTCGGCCTGCCGGTCGGGGCGCGGGTCGAGATCGAGGTGATCGCCGACGTGAGCGCGTGACGACGACCGAGGCGTTCTTCGCCGACTACGCGCGCGCGTTCGAGGCCTACGACGCCGACGCGATCACCGGCGCGTTCACCGTGCCCTGCCTCTTCGTCCGCGACCGGACGACGGAGGTGCGCGACACCGAGGCGGGCGTGCGCGAGAGCGTCGAGGCGCTGCTGAAGCTGCACCGCGCGTGGGACGTCCAGAAGGCCGAGCCCCGCGACGTGCACGTCCTCGAGGCCGCGGCCGGCCACGCCGTCGTCCGCGTCGACTGGCGTCTCGGCCGCAAGCGGACGCGCATCCGCTGGACGTTCGCGACCACGTACACGCTGGTGCCGAACGGCGACGGCTGGCGCATCGCCTCGGCGATCACGCACGACGCGCCGTTCTGACCGCCTCGGGGTGGGACGCCCTGGAACGGGGGGGTGCGCGGACCCGAGGCGGCGCCGTTCGGACACGGGGGAGACGCCCCGGCGGGGCGTCTCTACAGCGCGCTGGGGTCGGCCGGTGGGCGGGAACATTTTGGCCCGCGCCCCCCATCCCCCATCCC
>JBCCQJ010000036.1:0-21892 GCA_039024395.1 Bacteroidota bacterium
ACCGAGACAGCCACCGGCCCCGAGGCGGGGTTCGGGCTCGGCGGGCCGAGCGCGAGCACGTCCGGAAGCGCCGGGCCGCCCTCGTCCGAGACTGGCTGGCCGATCACGAGGTCGGCGCCCGCCTCGAGGCGTTCGTGGACGTCACCGAGGCGGGCGCCGACCTCGTGATCGGCCAGCCGGTCTCGGACGAGGGCGGCCCGGCGCTTCCGGACGTGCTCGCGCTCGGCCCGCCGAGCCCGAACCCCGCCTCGGGGCCGGTGGCTGTCTCGGTGTCGCTCCCCGAGGCGGGTCCGGTGCGGGTGGCCGTCTACGACGCCCTCGGCCGCGAGGTCGCCGTCGCACTCGACCGGGAGCTGCCGGCGGGCGCGCACACGGTCCGCCTCGGGGGCGGGCTCGCGCCGGGCGTGTACGTGGTCCGCCTCGGGGCGGGCACCGAGGAGGCGAGCCGGGTGCTCACCGTCGTGCGATAGCCGATCTCCGAGGCGGTGATCCGGTCCGTGCCGGTTTTGCGAGAGGGAGGGCGAATCCCCTCCATCCTCCCATGCGCTTCGCGTCACTCGCCCTCGTCCTTCTCCTCGCCCTGCCCGCCTCGGGGCAGACGGTCTACACCTGGGGCGGCGGCTCCGGCGACTGGTTCTCCGAGAGCAACTGGAGCCCGAGCGGCATCCCCGGCGCCGGCGACACCGCCCTCATCACCAGCGGCAGCCCCGAGGTGTCGCGCGACACGACGGTCGCCACCGTCGAGTTCGGCGGCGCGAGCCTCGACGGCGACGGCACCCTGACCGTCACTGCCTCGATGGAGTGGTCGGACGGCCAGATGAACGGCCGCACCTTCGCCGACACCGCCGCCCTCGCCATCGCCTCGGGGGCGACGCTCCGCATCACGGGCGACGGCGAGAAGGGCCTCCGCGGCCGCGACCTCCTGAACGACGGCACCGTCGTGTGGGAGGGCGCCGGCGACCTCGTCGTGCAGTGGCCGACGACGATCGAGAACCGCACCGGCGCCACGTTCGACATCCAGACCGACGCCGACCTCACGCGGACGAACGGGACCCTGGACCTCATCAACGACGGGCTGCTCGTCAAGTCGGCCGGGACCGACGAGACGCGGTTCGTCTTCCTCCTCGGCAGCTTGGCGAACAACGGGACGATCCGCGCTGAGGCGGGCGTGCTCGACCTTGCCAACGCGAACGCCTCGGCGCAGTCCTCCTCCGGCGACGGCGCGTTCGAGGCCACCGAGGGCGCCGAGCTTCAGTTCAGCGCCGGGTACGGCTTCGGTACGGGCTCGACGCTCTCGGGGGCGGGCACGGTCCGCTTCGTCGAGGGCACCACGGAGATCGGACGCGCGACGATGACCGGGCCGACGCGGCTCGACGGCGGCACCCTGAGCCTCACGAGCGCCGACACCGCATCCGAGCTGGCCGACGTGCTGCTCGCGGCCGGCGCCCTCGGCGGGCCGGGCAACATCGAGATCGATGGGCTCCTCACGTGGACCGGCGGCGCCCTGGGTACCGGAGTCGGTGCAGCGCCGACGCTGACCCTGCGCGGCGGCACCGAGATCTCAGGAGAGGCGGCCAAGCAGTTCCGCGGCGGGACGACCGTGAACGCCAGCACGATGCGCTGGCTGGAGGGTCCGCTGGAGGTCGCCAGCAGTGCGGCCTTCCGCAACCTCGCCGGCGCCACGCTTTCCATCGAGAGCGACACGACCTGGACGCGCCGCGACGGCTTCATCCCGATCACCAACGAGGGCACGATCGTCAAGACCGGCTCGGACGGCCGGACGACGATCTCGCTCCGCTTCGCGCCGATCACCAACGACGGCGAGGTCCGCGTCGAGAGCGGGACGCTGTCCCTCGCCACGGACGGCAGCAGCAGCACGAGCACCGACACCGGTCGCTACGTCGTCGCCGAGGGGGCGGCCCTCCGGTTCGGCGGCACCCAGCGCACGTTCACCGCCGACGCCTCGCTCGAGGGCGCTGGCACCCTCGCCTTCGACGGCCCGGTCGTGTTCGGCGGGACGGTCCGTCCCGGCACCTCTCCAGGCATCCTCACCATCGCGGGCGACGGGCTGCCCCCCGAGGCGGGCGCCGTGCTCGACGTGGAGGTCGGCGGGACGACGCCCGGCACCGAGCACGACCAGCTCGTCGTGACGGGCACGGCTGCGCTCGGCGGCACGCTCCGGATGACGCTCCTCGACGGGTTCGAGCCGTCGGGTGGCGACCGCGTCACGCTCCTGCGGGCCGCCTCGGTGACGGGCGCCTTCGACGCCATCGAGCTGCCCGACGGGCTGCCTGGGGAGGTCGAGGTGACCGACACGACGGTCGTCTACGTGCGCACGGTCGGCGTGGCGTCGGACGCCGGCCCCGAGGCGCTTCCGGAGGCGCTCGCGCTGTCGCCCCCGAGCCCGAACCCCACCTCGGGGCCCGTCACGCTGGCCGTCGCTCTCCCCGAGGCGGGTCCGGTGCGGGTGGCCGTCTACGACGCCCTCGGCCGCGAGGTCGCCGTGATGGTGGATCGCGAGATGCCAGCCGGGGAGCACACCATCCGCCTCGGGGCAGGCCTAGCGCCGGGGGTGTACGTGGTCCGCCTCGGGGCGGGCGCCGAGGCGGCGAGCCGGATGCTGACGGTCGTGCGGTAGAGCGGCCGTGCGCTCGTCTACTCCGCCCTTGCCGGCCGCCACGCCGCGTAGAGGGTGTCGAGCGCGGCCTGGGCGTGCCGGGTCCGGTCGTGGTCGGGGCCGTGGAGCGCCTCCAGCGCGTCCAGGCTCGCGCGCAGCGGGGCCTCGGCCTCAGCGTGGCGGCCGAGGTCGGCGAGGCTCGCCCCGAGGCGGCCTCGCAGGAGCGCCACGTGGAGGTGGCCGTCGCCGAGCTGCGGCTCGAGGATCGCCTCCGCCTCGCGGTAGATCGGCAGGGCCTGCGCCACCGCGCCGCTGTCGTGCAGGACGATCCCGAGGCGCGCGAGATTCAGCCCGACCATGACGTGCTCGGCCCCCAACCCTTCTCGGGCGATGGCGACGGCCTCGCGCATGACCGCCTCGGCGCGATCGTGGTCGCCCTGGGCGATGAGCAGCCCCGCGTAGGTGTTGAGCACGTTGGCCACATCCGGATGGCGGTCTCCGCGATGGGCACGGGTCCGCGCCACCGCCTCATCGAAGACGGGCGCCGCCTCGGCGAACCGGTCCTGCCCGCGGAGCACCGAGCCGAGCAGGTTGAGGTTGTCGGCCACGTGCGGGTGGTCGCTGCCGAGGGCGGCCCGGTTGACGGCGAGCGCCTCGCGAACGAACGGCTCCGCATCGGCATGGCGGCCGACGTCGCGCAGCAGTGTGGCGAGGCTCTGCAGGCCCACGGCCACGCTGGGGTGTGCGTCGCCATAGTGCGCCCGCCGCGTGTCAATCGAGGCGAGCAGCAGCGACTCCGCCTCGTCGTACTGCCCACTCTCGGCGATCACGTCGGCGAGGTTTTTCTGAGTGCTCGCGAGGTCGGCGTGCGGTGTGGCCTCGGGCTGGGCGGCGGCGAGGCGGCGGTGGTGATCGAGGGCTTCGCGCAGAAGCAACTCGGCCTCGTCGTAGCGCGCGTCGGCGGCGGCCGCGAGGCCGAGGTCGTTCAGCGCCATCGCGAGGGCGGCGTGCGGGGCGGCGAGGTGCGCGCGGCGCGTGGCGAGGACCTCGCGGCGCAGGGCCTCCGCCTCGGCGGCCGCCCCTCGGCTCTGGAGGAGGGTCGCGAGGTGGGCCGCGGCCTCAGCACGCGCGAGCGGAGGACCGCCGGCCCGTAGCGCAAGGGCTTGGCGGAGCAACGGCTCGGCGTCGGCGTAGCGCCCGAGGCCCTGGTAGGCGCGTCCGAGCACGCCCAGCAGGCGGGCGCGGCGGGCGGGCTGGTCGGCGAGGTCGCGCTCGGCGGCGGCCACGCCGCGGGCCAGCAGGTCGCGCGCGCGCAGCGTGTCCTGCCGTTCGACCGCGAACGGGTCGGCAGCGGTGAACAGCCCCTCGAGGTAGGCCGTCACCTCGTCGGCCTCGGCGAGCGCCGCCGTGGCCTCCACACGCGCGCGCTCCGTTGCGCGCTGCTGCGCCGCCACGGTGACGGTAACCGCGACGAGCGCCAGCAGCGCCACGGTGCCCATCGCCACACCGAGGCGGTGCCGGCGGACGAACGTCCGCGCCCGGTACCCGGCGCCGTCGGGGCGGGCCGCGACGGGGAACCCGTCGCGATGACGGCGGAGGTCGGCGGCGAAGGCGTCGGCCGTGGGGTAGCGCCGCGCCGGATCGGCGGCGAGGGCCTTGAGGAGAATCGTGTCGAGGTCGCCGCGCAGCCGCCGCGCGAGGCGCTCCGGCGTGGTGCCGCGGGCCTGGGCCACCGCCTCGGGGGACGCCTGCGGCGCTCCGTCGCGCGTCTCGATGCGCCCGGCCACGACCGACGGCTTCGCCGGCGGTGCGCCGTCCGAGGCGGGCGGCGGGCGGTGGCCCGTGAGCAGTTCGTAGGCGACCGCGCCGAGCGCGTAGACGTCGGTGGCCGTGGTGGCGGGCTGGCCGCCGAGTTGCTCGGGCGCCGCGTAGGCCGGGGTGTGCGGGCGCTCGCCCGGGCGCGTCTGCACGCCGTCGCTGTCCGCGTCGAGCAGCTTGGCGATGCCGAAGTCGAGCAGCGTCACGCGGCGGGTGCCGCCGTCGGCCGTGGCGAGGATGTTCGCCGGCTTGAGGTCGCGGTGGACGACGAGGCGCTGGTGCGCGTACGCCACGGCGTCGGCCACGTCGAGGAGCCGCGCGAGGCGGGCGTCCACATCGAGGCGGTGGTCATCGGCGTGCTGGGTGAGCGGCTCGCCCTCGGCGTAGGCCATCGCCAGGAAGGGGCGGCCGTCGGGGAGCGCGCCCGCGTCGTAGAGCCGCGCGATGCCGGGGTGCTCCAGGCTGGCGAGGATGCGCTGCTCGGCGCGGAAGCGGGCCAGCACGGCATCGGTGTCCATGCCGCGCTTGACGACCTTGAGCGCGACCTGCCGCCCGAGCCGCTCGTCGTCGGCGAGCCAGACGGTGCCCATGCCGCCGCGCCCCAGCTCGCGCACGAGGCGGTACGATCCCACGACGTCACCCGCACGCAGCCGCCCTGGCAGCGCCTCGGGAGCGCCCTCTCCGAGGGCGGTCGCCAGCTCGTCCCAGAGCGGCCCGGCGAAGCCCTCGACCGACTCGCCCAGCCAGCGCGCGCCCGCCTCGGCGCTGGCGAGCAGGCTCTCCACCTCGGCGCGGAGGGGAGGGTTCTCGGCGCAGGCGGCGTCGAGGAACGCGGCCCGCTCGGCGACCGGCAGGTCGAGGACCTGGTCGAAGAGCGTGTCGATCTCGTGCCAGCGGTCGGACATCAGGAGTCAGGAGGGCAGTAGTACGCCTCGGTATCGGAAGCCGCCCGACAAGCGTATCACCGGGGGCCGTCACGCATCGAGATACTGGTGCAGCCAGGCGCGAGCCTTGGCCCAGTCGCGCTTGACGGTCGGGACGGAGCGGCGCGTCAGGTCGGCGATCTCGTCGTGCGTGAGGCCGCCGAAGAAGCGCAGCTCGACGGTCTCGGCCAGCCGCGCGCTCCGCGCCCCGAGGCGGTCGAGGGCGTCGTGGAGGGCGAGGACGTCGGCGGCGCGCTCATCGGCCTCCGGGCCGGCGCCCCCGTTTGCGAAGGCGGCCACCTGCACGTCGTCCAGCGGGACGGGGTCGTCTTTGCCGCCGCGCTTCTGGGCCTGCCGGGCGCGCACGTGGTCGACGAGCACGTAGCGCATGGCGCGGCTGGCGACGGCGTAGAAGTGGGCGCGGTCGGCCCAGGCCACGTCGGCCCCGTCGAGGAGGCGGAGGTACGCGTCGTGGACGAGGCCGGTCGTGCTGAGCGTCTGGGCGCGCTCGCCGGCGAGGCGGCGGTGCGCGATGAGACGCAGCTCGTCGTAGACGAGCGGGAGGAGCCGGTCGAAGGCGGCGCGGTCGCCCGCGCGGGCCTCGCCGAGCAGCGTGGTCACGTCGGCGGCCATGCCGCAAGATGAGGCACGCAGCAACAAGACACAACGACGGAGCCAGCCTTCCGACGCCAGCGCTCGCCCACTGACCCAGAGCCTCACGTCAGAAAAAGCGCGCCGGTGTGATACGCGCCGCGCGCCGCTTCCGATAGCTCGTCCCAGCCCCCTTCGCCTCACCCCTGGATCGCCATGCGCACCGTCTGTGCCCTCCTCGTCCTCTTCGCTGCCGTCCCCGATGCCGATGCCCAGACCCGCTACACGTGGGCCGGCGGCGCTCAGGGCGACTGGACCGAGCCGACCAACTGGTCCCCGAACGGCGTCCCCGCCGCCACCGACATCGCCGTCGTGACCGCTGTTGTGCCTGGCAACCCCGTGACGGCCACCCTCACCGAAGACACGACCGTCGGCGAGCTGGAGATCACCGGCAACAGCGCCGTCGGAGGCGACTTCGACCTGACGATCGTCAACCGCCTCCTCTGGTCGAGCCGCGGCGTCGACGCGGAGACGTTTCGCGGGACGGGGACGGTCACCCTCGCCACCGGCGCGACCGGCCACATGGCCGAAGGCCCGCCTAGCTTCGAGCTGAGCGCCGGGCGCACGCTCGTCAACGACGGCATCATCTTGTGGGACGGCTCCGGGTTCTGGGGAGGCTCGGGCCGCCTCGTCAACAACGGCTCGCTGAACCTCGGGATGAACCAGGCCAGCGGAGTCGGGTTCATCTTCACTAGCAGCACGGCCGACGCCCTCACCAACACGGCGACGGGCGTGATCCGGCGCACGGGCGAGGGCGAGGTCTCGATCAGCACGAACTTCTCCAGCGACGGCCGAATACAGGTCGAGAATGGGACGCTCAGCCTGAGCGGCATCGTCACCGGCGACGGGGCCCTCGAGGTGACGGGGGCGGGGCTGCTGCGGATCGTTCGGGCGGTGTCTCAGCGCAGCGTCACGGGCACCGCCGTCACCATCTTCACGGGACGGCTGAGCGTGTCGGACACGTACGACGTTGCCACGACCCGTCTCGAAGCAGTCGAGGGCTCCCTCACCCTCGACACCGACGCCACGCTCCCCACGCTCGTAATCGAGAACGGGACGCTGGACGGTAGCGGCACGGTCACCGTCACCGGCTCGCTGGAGTGGACCGGCGGCCAGATGGCAGGCAGCGGCACGACCGTCCTCGGTCCTGCGATTCCGCTCACGATCAGCGGGGCCGCCAGCATCTCGCTCGCGGACACGCGCACGCTTCGCACCGAGGGGCCGGTCACGTGGACCGGCGACGCCGACCTCGGGGGGGGCTTCGGCACCACGTTCGAGAATGGAGGCACCCTCACCTCCTCGGGGCCGGGCGTGCGAAACATCTCCCTGCTCACCTTCCGCAACACCCGCACCGGGACCCTCGTCCACGACGGCGGCACGCTGCGGTTCAGCAACGGCCCGGTGGAGAACCTCGGGGTGATCCGCATCGAGGACGGGACCGTCGAGACGGTGGCGAACGTCGCCAACGCGGGCCGCACCGAGATTGCCGAGACGGGGCGGCTGGCGCACACCTCGGCGACGCACACGTTCACGGAGGCGGCCGAGGTCGCGGGCACGGGCACGGTCGCGCTCGTGGCCCCCGTCACCAACCGCGCGACGTGGCGGCCGGGCGGGAGCGCCATCGGCACGATCACGGTCGATTCCGACTGGCCCGCGATGGAGCCCGAGGGCACGATCAACTTCGTGATCGGCGGCAGCACGCCCGGCACCGAGTTCGACCAGCTGTCCGTCGCCGGCACCTTCGCAGCCGGCGGTACGATCCGCGTGACGCTCATCAACGGCTTCCGCCCGCAGGAGGGCGACCGCTTCCTGATCGTCCCCGCCGCGAGCGGGGCGACGGGCACCTTCGACACCGAGGCGCTCCCCCAGACGACGCCCGCCGGCTACATCCAGACCACCTCGGAGGGCGTGTTCTACGGGATCGGGACGCCTGTCGCAAACGAGGACGCCGGCCCCGGCGAGGCCCTCCCGACGGCGTTCGCGCTCGGGCAGCCCTACCCCAACCCCGTCGCCCAGCGGGCCGCGCTCACCTACGACGTCCCCGAGGCGGCCCGGGTGCGGCTGGTGCTCTACGACGTGCTGGGCCGCGCGGTGACAGTGCTCGTGGAGGGAGAGCACGCAGCCGGGCGGCACACGGCGACGCTCGACGCGGCGGGCCTGCCCAGCGGGGTCTACGTGGCGCGGCTCGAAGCCCCAGCCTTCGCGCAGACGCAGCGCCTCACGGTGGTGCGCTAGCACTGAGGGACCTCCTACCCGTACCCCCTCGACCGTCCAGACTCCCGAACGCATGCGTGAACTTTCTTGTCTTCTCGTTCTCGTTCTGACGACTCCGCTTCTTCGCGCCCAGCCGTTCCAGGGCCTCGGCGACCTGTCGGACGGGCCGCTCGGAAGCCGAGCGTACGCCGTCTCGGCCGATGGCTCTGTCGTCGTCGGCTCAAGTAGCGCTGGTGCGTTTCGCTGGACTGCCGACGGCGGGATGCAAGTCGTACTGGATGCCGACCAAAGCACAGCCTGGGGGGTCTCGTCCGACGGGAGCGTCGTCGTCGGGACCGCAAATGGCCTTCTCGATGCCGAGGCCTTCCGCTGGACCGCAGACGGCGTGGCCGATCTCGGCTTCTTGCCGGAGGGTGACCGTTCCTCGGCATACGACGTCTCATCCGACGGGAGCGTCATCGTTGGTTCTGGCGCTGGCCTTGACAACGGCTCCCCCTGGAGCGAGGCGTTTCGCTGGACCGAAAGCGGGGGCATGGTCGGGATCGGCGGCCTGCCGGGCGGGTTGGTCAGTGCCGGAGCTTTTGGGGTCTCGTCCGACGGCTCCGTCGTCGTCGGGTCCTCGTGGAGCGACCGCGGGCCAAGGGCCTGGCGCTGGACGGCGACCGGAGGGATGGTCGAGCTTGTGCTGGATGCTTCTCCGGACAACATCGCCGCAAGCGGAGCGTCCGCCGTCTCGGCCGATGGCACCGTTGTCGTGGGAGCGGTCACGCGTATCAGTCCCAACGAGAGAGAAGCCGTCCGCTGGACGGCCAGCGAAGGAACCGTTGGGCTTGGCGACCTTCCAGGAGGGCGGTTCTCCAGCTCGGCTTTCGCGGTTTCGGCCGACGGCACGGTCGTCGTCGGGTCGAGCCAGACCGGGATAGAAATCAATGACATCGAGGCCTTCATCTGGACACAGGCGGACGGCATGCGCTCGCTGCAAGCCGTGCTCGGAGAGCAGGACGCCAACCTCAGCGGCTGGACGCTCAGGGAAGCCACGGGCATCTCGGCCGACGGCAACGTCGTCGTCGGCTGGGGCATCAACCCCGACGGAAACGTCGAGGCCTGGCGCGCCGAGCTGAGCCCCACCGCGCGGTGGGTGGCGCCGGCCGCTGGCTTCTTCAACGAGCCTGCGCGGTGGTCCATCGAGGACATCCCGGACGAGGAGCACGCCCTCGTCTTCGAGGCCCCCACCGCCTCGCCGTACACGGTCACCTTCGTCCAGGACCAGACCGCCCGATCACTGACGGTCGACTCCACCTCGGTGCTCTTCGACCTCGGCAGCGTCACGCTGAGGCTCGGTGAGACGACCGGGCATCCCCTCCGCGTCGGCGTCGAGGCCGATAGCCCCAGCGCCCTCGCGCTGGAGGGGGGCACGCTGGCCGCCGAGACGGGCACGATCGGCGAAGCTCCGGGCAGCGACGGCGTCCTGACGCTGGGGGCGTCCGGAGACGCGGCATCTCTGAGCCTCGATGGGAGCCTCGTTGCAGGCAGCAGAGGCCAGGGCCGCGTCGATGTGCTGAATGGCAGCACGGTCACCATCCGGCAGGGCCTCGGGATTGGGTCCTCCGAGGGGAGCACCGGCACCGTCATGGTCGGCGACGCCGGACAGCTCCAGGTCACAGACAATCCTTCGGTCACGGCGATCGGGCTGAGGGGCACGGGCACCCTGGTGGTGAACGGCAGCGCTTCGTTCCTCGGGCCGGTCAACGTCGGGCTCGGAGCCCCGAGCGACGGCACGTGGACGCTTTCGTCCGCCTCGGGCGAGGCGTCGGCCATCACCCACGACCTGCTGCAGGTCGGCGTCTCCGGCACCGGCGGCCTCGAGGTCCTGGACGGCGCCACCCTCGTCAGTACGCGGGTAGCGCTGGGGGTCAACCAGGGCAGCCTCGGCACGGCCCTCATCCGCGGGCCAGGAGCGCGGTGGGACGTCTCCGTCTCGACCCGGATCGGGGTGGACGGCGCGGCGCTCCTCCAAGCCCAGGACGGAGCGACGGTGTGCCTCAACAGCGCCGGTCATCAGATTGGCGGGCAGGGGCGGGTCGAGGTGGACGGTACGGTTCGGCTCGCGGAGGCGGGCTGTTCGTTCGCCGCCACGTCCGGGGAGCGCGTGCGGCCCGGCGGTGCCGTGCTCGTCGCCCCCGGCCTCACGCTCGCCGAAGGGGCTGAGCTTCAGGCCGACGCGGTGATCCTCGGCGAGGGCGGCGTCCTCGGCGGCAGCGGCACGCTCGACATCCCGGTCACGAATGGCGGCACGCTCGCGCCCGGCGGCGACGGCGCCGTGGGCACGCTCGCCCTCGCGTCCGACCTCACCCAGGGCACCGACGGCGTGCTCGCCCTCGAGGTGGGCGCCGATGCGGCCGACGCACTCACGGTCGACGGGGCAATGACGCTGGGCGGCACGCTCCGGGTGACCGCCCTCCCCGACGCCGCCGTCACCGTCGGCGCGCGCTACGACGTACTCACCGCAACGTCCCTCACGGGTGCCTTCGACCGCATCGAGGCGGTCGACGGGCTGGACGTGGAGGTGTCGGCGACGGGCGTCGCGGTCACCGTCACGCGTCCGGTCGCTGGCGAAGACACGCCGACCGGCGGGCTCGCGCTGGAGATGGCGCCGAGCCCCGCCTCGGGGCCAGTGGCTCTCGACATCGCCCTCCCCGAGGCGGGTCCGGTGCGGGTGGCCGTCTACGACGCGCTCGGCCGCGAGGTGGCCGTGGTGGTGGATCGCGAGATGCCAGCGGGCGCGCACACGGTCCGCCTCGGGGCGGGCTTGGCGCCGGGGGTCTACGTGGTCCGCCTCGGGGCGGGCGCCGAGGCGGCGAGCCGGGTGCTGACCGTCGTGCGCTAGAGCGCCGATCCGGTTGGTACAGGGTACTCGGTACGAGGTACAAGACGCGAGTCGCAGGGGAGAGCCGTACCACGTACCCGGTACCTCGTACCAACCCGGGGGGTGCGCTAGACCGCGCGGTCGAGAAAGACCACCTCTCGCGGGGAGGCCTCGGCGACGGCCTCCGCCCGGGGCACGGCCGCGGCGCACTGCATGCGGACGGTCGTGCCCCGGCCTTCTGCGCTCTCGACCGCCAGCGTGCCGCCCATGAGCGCCACGAGGCGGTGGGCCAGCGTCAGGCCGAGGCCCAGGCCCTCGTGCGTCCGGGCGTCGCCCTCGGAGGCCTGCCGGAACGGCTCGGCGGCGTGGGGCAGGAAGTCGCGCCCCATGCCGATGCCGGTGTCGGCCACCTCGACGGCGGCCCGCGGCCCGTCGAGGCGGACCGTCACGGTCACCCCGCCCACCTCGGTGAAGCGGACCGCGTTGTCGACGACGGCCGCGAGGGCGCGCCGGAGCGCATCCGCGTTGGCCATCGCCGTGGCCGGCACGCCGGCGACCGCGATCGAGAGCCCCTTCGCGTCGGCCGCCGCGCGGGCCTCGGCAACGACCGCCTCGGCGAGCGCGTACACGTCGACGGGGGCGCTCGGCAAGGCCGCCTCGGCGCTCTCGATCCACGCCAGGTCGATCACGGCGTCGAGCGTTCGGTGGAGCCGCCGGGCGCCGTTGTCGATCAACTCGAGAAACTCGCGGTCGAGCTCGTTGCTCTCGGCGGCCAGCAGGTTGGTGGTGCTGAGGATGGCCGTGAGCGGCGTGCGGAACTCGTGGCTCAGGTTGGCGAGCAGGGTGTCCTTGGCGCGGCTGGCGGCCTCGGCGCGAGCCTGGGCGCGGCGGCGCTCGTCGAGCTCGCGCTCCAGCCGGGCGTTCGCCGCCCCGAGGCGGCCGGCCAGGTGCCGGAGGTTGCGCACCATCGGCCCCTCGTAGAGCGCCGCCAGCGCGGCCACGCTGATGGTGCAACTCAGGAAGCTGATGAGGTGATGGAGCGGGACCACCTCGGGGCGGAGCGACGTCGGGAACGCCCCCCCCGAGGCGACGAGCCCGAACATGAGCGCGCCGGCGACCATCGAGATCCCGGCGGCGACCCACCCCAGCCGTGCCCCGCCGAGGACGGCGGCCGCGAGCGGCGTCACGACCAGCCAGAACGTCGCGCCGGAGAGCATCCCGCTGTCGTAAGCGGCCAGCAGCGACACCCCCACCTGGAGGACCACGACGAACACCGGCGCGAGCGTCTGGAGGGAGACGCCGGCGCGCAGCGCAAACGGCAGGATCACGTTGACGGCTGAGATCCCCAGCATCACCACGATGTTGGTGCCGTCGGCCCCGGGGAGGTGGTGGAGCGTGTGGAGTACGGCGAACAGCGCCATGTTGGCCGTCACCATGAAGCCCAGCACCACGAACAGGCGCTCCCGGAGGAGGTCCACATGGTCGCGCTCCGCCTCGGGGAGGAACCACCCGATGGCGCGCAGCAGCACACCGGGGGGTGCGGCCGGGAGCGGCGTGGGAGGGGCGGGAGGCGGCATAGAGGGGACGCTCGTCCTCTCCAGTGTCGGCCGGTCGCGGCCCGGGTTAACCGCCGGATCGGCCGGCCCCGAGGCGGCACGCCCCGGCGGCGAGAGGTCCCGCCTCGGGGCGGACAGCCGGGCGCTGGCGACAGGGATCGAAACGGATCGTCGTCCCGTAGCTTGGCGGCCTCGTCTCCACCCCGCCCGCCATGGCCGACCCGCTCGTCCCCGCCACCGACATGGAGGACCCCGCGCCCGCACGCGACGCCTCCGAGATCGCCCGCCTCGAGGAGGTCGCCGCCCACACGATCCGGGGCCTCACGATCGACGCCGTCGAGGCGGCCAACTCGGGGCACCCCGGCCTCCCGATGGGCATGGCCGACGCCGCCGTGGTGCTCTGGAGCCGGTTCCTGAAGCACAACCCGACGGACCCCGCCTGGTTCGACCGCGACCGGTTCGTGCTGTCTGCCGGCCACGGGTCGATGCTCGTCTACAGCCTCCTCCATCTCGCCGGCTACGACCTGTCGCTGGACGCGCTGAAGAACTTCCGGCAGCTCCACTCGGCCACGCCGGGGCACCCGGAGGTCGGGCATACGCCGGGCGTCGAGACCACGACGGGGCCGCTCGGGCAGGGCCTCGCGACGGCGGTCGGGATGGCCCTCGCCGAGGCCCACCTCGCGGCGCGGTTCAACACGCCCGAGCACGTCGTCGTGGACCACTACACGTACGTGATCGCCTCCGACGGCGACCTCCAGGAGGGCGTCACCAACGAGGCGTGCTCGCTGGCGGGCCACCTCGGGCTGGGCAAGCTGATCTGCCTCTACGACGACAACGACGTCTCGATCGACGGCGACACGTCGCTCTCGTTCACCGAGGACCGCGCCGGGCGCTACGAGGCCCTCGGCTGGCACGTCATCCGCGACGTCGACGGGCACGACCGCGAGGCGGTCGCCACCGCCATCGAGACCGCCCGGAACGTGCTCGACCGGCCCAGCTTCCTGGCCGTCCGCACGACGATCGGCTACGGCTCGCCGACCCTCGCCGGCCAGCACGACATCCACTCCGACGCGCTCGGCCAGGCCGAGCTGGAGGCCACCAAGACGCACCTCGGCATCCCCCTCGATCCGCTCTTCCACGTCCCCGAGGCGGCGACCACGCTTCTCCGCGAGCAGGCCTTCCGCGGGTCGCAGGAACACTGCGACTGGGAGGGCCGGATGACGGCCTACGCCGAGGCGGACGTCGACCGGGCCGCCGAACTCACGCGCCGCATCGAGGGCCGCCTGCCCGACGGCTGGGCCGACGCCCTCCCCACGTTCGCGCCCGACGCCAAGGGCATGGCCTCCCGCGCCGCCTCGGGGAAGGTGCTCGACGCCCTCGCCGACGTGCTGCCGGAATTGATCGGCGGCTCGGCCGACCTCACGCCGTCGGTCAAGACGAAGGCCAAGGGGATGGACGACATCCAGGCCGCCACGCCCGGCGCGCGGTACGTCCACTACGGGATCCGCGAGCACGCGATGGCGGCGGCCATGAACGGGATGGCGCTGCACGGGGGCGTCCGCCCGTACGGCGGCACGTTCCTCATCTTCTCGGACTACATGAAGCCGGCGGTCCGCCTTGGGGCGCTGATGGGCGCGCCGGTCGTCCACGTGTTCACGCACGACTCGGTGGGGCTCGGCGAGGACGGCCCGACGCACCAGCCGATCGAGCAGCTCGCCGGGCTCCGCGCGATCCCCGGCCTCGACGTCATCCGCCCGGCCGACGCCAACGAGACGGCGGCGGCGTGGAAGGTGGCCCTCGAGAGCGACACGCCGACCGCGCTCGCGCTGAGCCGCCAGGGCCTCCCCACGCTCGACGGCACCGCCGAGGCGGCCGCCGAGGGCGTCGCCAAGGGCGCCTACGTCCTCGCCGACTCGGACGGCGAGCCGGACCTGATCCTCGTCGCGACCGGCTCCGAGGTGGCCCTCGCGATGGCAGCGAAGGCCCGCCTCGGGGGCGGCTGCCGCGTGGTCTCGATGCCGTGCGACCGGCGGTTCTTCGCGCAGGACGCGGCCTACCGCGAGGCGGTGCTGCCGGCCTCGGTGCGGGCGCGCGTAGCGGTCGAGGCGGCGAGCCCGCTGGGCTGGGGCCGCGTCGTCGGGCTCGACGGCGAGGTGGTGGGTCTCGACCGGTTCGGGGCGAGCGCGCCCGGCGCCGAGGCGCTCGCCGACCTCGGCATCACGGTCGACGCCGTCGTCGCGGCGGCCGAGCGCGTCCGGGCCTGAGCGTGGTCGGGCTGATCGGCAAGATGACGGCCGTTGCGGGCGAGCGCGAGGCGCTGGCCGAGATCCTCGTCGCCGTCTCGGCGGCGATGCCAGGATGCCTCAGCTATGTCGTCGCCCGCGACGCGGCCGACCCCGACGCCCTCTGGATCACCGAGGTGTGGGAGAGCGCCGAGCACCACCAAGCCTCGCTCCAGAGCCCGGCCGTGCAGGCAGCCATTGCCGAGGGCCGGCCGCTCATCGCCGGCATCGGGCCGGAGCGGGTCGAGACGGCGCCCGTCGGCGGTCACGGGCTGGCCGTCTAGCCCCGAGGCGGTGGACGCGCTGCCCCCTCCCGGCGAAATGGCCCGGTGGACCCGCCTCGGAGCGGCGACGGCGATGCTCGCGACCGTCGCCGTGATCGTGCTGACCGCCGGCGAGCGGCCGTGGCAGGCTGTCGCGTCGGTGCTCATGATCGGGCTCCTGCCCTACGTGGCGCTGGTCGCGCTCTCGCGGTGGGCCTCGGGCACCGTCCTCGCCGAGGCGGCCGTGCTCGCGTCGCTCGTGCTGGCGGTCACGTTCGCAGCCGGGCTCTACCTGCTCGCGTTCGTGATCCAGCCCGGCCCGCGCACCGCCTCGGTGCCGGTCGCGGTGCCGATCCTCCAGTCGGCGGCGGTGACGATGGCCGGCGTCGGGGCGTCGCTGGCGAAGTGGAGGGCACGCTGACAGAGCAGTTGTTCACGTTTCCTTCACACCGGAAGCCCTTCCATGGGGAAAAACAGGGTTGTGGGGACGCTGGAGCGGCTGATAACCTCACAGACCTTTCACGCGAGCGTCTGCTCGCCTTCTCTGTGACCGTCTCGGCCGCCCGTCTCTCGCTCGCCCTCGTCCCCGAGGCAGGTCTGGTGCGCCCGGCCGACGTGCTCGTCCTTCTGGTCCTCGTCCTTATTGGCCTCCTTGTAGGAGGCTGACGCACGACCACCCCGACGCACGCACGACACGACTGATGCTGGGGTGGTCCCCAGCACCCCCCGCAGTCGATGTCCTCTCGAACGCTCACGGTCGCGACGATGCCCGGTGACGGGATCGGACCGGACGTCACGCGCGAAGCCGTGCGCGTGCTGGAGGCCGTCTCGGAGGCCCACGGATTCGACCTCGCGACGAGCGAGCACGCCATCGGCGGGGCCGGGATCGACGCCCACGGCGACCCGCTGCCGAGCGCGACCCTCGACGCCTGCCTCGGCGCCGACGCGGTTCTCCTTGGGGCCGTCGGCGGGCCGGCCTGGGACGACGTGCTCGCCGACGTGCGTCCAGAGCGCGGTCTGCTGCGGCTGCGCGCCCGCCTCGGGGCGTTCGCCAACCTGCGCCCGGTCACGGTCTCCGAGGCGGAGGCCCAGCGCAGCCCGCTCCGCCCCGAGGGGGTGGCCGGGACCAACTTGCTGATCGTCCGCGAGCTGACGGGCGGCATCTACTTCGGCCTGCCGCGCGAGCGCACCGACGCCGAGGCGTTCGACACGATGCGGTACTCGGTGCGCGAGATCGAGCGCATCGCCCGCGTGGCGTTCACGTGGGCCCGGCGCCGCGGCGGCCGGCTGACGTCGGTCGACAAGGCGAACGTGCTCGCCTCGTCGGCGCTGTGGCGCGACACCGTCGCCCGCCTCGGGGCGGACGAGTTCGCCGACGTGGCCCTCGACCACCTCTACGTCGACAACGCGGCGATGCAGATCGTGCGCGACCCGAAGCAGTTCGACGTCGTGGTAACGGGCAACCTGTTCGGCGACATCCTCTCCGACCTCGCGGCCACGCTGCCGGGCTCGCTGGGGATGCTGCCCTCCGCCAGCGTGGGCGGCCCCGTCGGCGTGTTCGAGCCGATCCACGGGAGCGCGCCCGACCTCGCCGGCACCGGCCGCGCCAACCCGCTCGCCGCCATCCTCAGCGCGGCCATGCTCCTCGACGCCGCCGACCTCCCCGAGGCGGCCGCCTCGGTGCGGCGCGCCGTCGCCGCCACGCTCGCCGCCGGCCCCGTCACGCCCGACCTCGGCGGCACGGCCACCACCGAGGCGGTGGGCGCCGCCGTCGCCGCGGCCGTCCGCACACCCGTCCCCGCCTGACTCGCTCATCCCCTCTCTCCCGATGTCCCCCTCCGACCGCGTCGTCCTCTTCGACACCACCCTTCGCGACGGCGAGCAGTCGCCTGGCGCGGCGATGTCGCTGGCCGACAAGCTCCGCATCGCTCAGTTGCTCGCCGACCTCGGGGTCGACGTGATCGAGGCCGGCTTCCCGATTTCATCCCCCCAGCAGGCCGAGGCGGTCCGCGAGATCGTCGCCGCCCTGGCCGACCGCGACCCGGTCATCTGCGCGCTCGCGCGCGCCCACGCGGCCGACGTCGAGGCGGCCGGGCAGGCCCTCGCCGGCGGCGCCCGGACGCGCCTCCACACGTTCATCGCGACCAGCGACGTCCACATCGCGGCCAAGTTCAGCGCCCCGCGCTTCGGAGCCACCGAGGCGGAGCGGCGGCAGAGCGTGCTTCGGATGGCGCGCGAGGCGGTCGCGCAGGCGCGCACGTTCACCGACGACGTCGAGTTCAGCGCCGAGGACGCCGGCCGCACCGACCACGGCTTCCTCTGCGAGGTCGTCGCGGCGGCCATCGAGGCGGGCGCGACGACGATCAACATCCCCGACACGACCGGCTACTGCACGCCCGTCGACTACGCGGCCCTGTTCACGGCCGTCCGCGACTGCGTCGACACGACCGGCGTGATTCTCTCGACGCACTGCCACGACGACCTCGGGCTGGCCGTCGCCAACACGCTCGCCGGCGTCGAGGCGGGCGCGCGGCAGGTCGAGGTGACCGTCAACGGCCTCGGCGAGCGGGCCGGCAACGCGTCGCTCGAGGAGGTCGCGATGGCGCTCCGCGTGCGGGCCGACCGCTACGGGGTCGCGCACGGGCTCGACACGACCAAGCTCACCGAGGCCAGCCGGCTGGTGGCGCTCACGACCGGCTTCGCGGTGCCGCCCAACAAGGCCGTCGTGGGCGACAACGCGTTCGCCCACGAGGCGGGCATCCACCAGCACGGCGTGCTCAAAGACCGCGCGACGTACGAGATCATGCGCGCCGAGGACGTCGGCGCCGACGCCGAGCAGATCCGCCTCGGCCGCCACAGCGGGCGCCACGGGCTGTTCGCGCGGCTCGACCGCCTCGGGGTGGCCGTGCCCGAGGGCGAGCGCGACGCCGTCTACGAGCGCTTCGTGGCCCTGGCCGACCGCAAGAAGGAGGTCTACGACGCCGACCTCCGCCTGATCGCCGACCCCGCCGCCCCCGAGGCGGAGCCGCCCGGGCTCTCGCTCGTCGGCCTCCACGTGACGACGAACACGGCCGAGCGGCCGACGGCCGAGGTCACGCTCCACGACGGCGCGGCGGGCGAGCTGCGCGTCGAGACCGCCGCGGGCGACGGGCCCGTCGACGCCATCTACACGGCCATCGACGCCGCGGCGGGCCGGCCGCACCACCTCGAGACGTATTTGATCCGCGCGCTCACCGGCGCCGCCGACGCCCAGGGCGAGGCGCTCGTCGTCGTCTCCGACGGCCCCGCCCGCGCGCAGGGCAAGGCCACGAGCACCGACATCCTCCGCGCCTCGGCCGAGGCCTACGTCGCCGCCCTCAACGGCCTCGACGCCGACGACCACGCCGAGGGCGCCTTCGTGCAGGAGGGCATCATGGCCTCCTTCGGCCAGGGCTAGCGATGCATAACCCCACCCACGTGTCATCCCGAGCGGAGGCCGGAGGCCGGAGCCGAGGGATCTCCGGCGCGCACGACGCCCGGACAGAGCGCCGCCCCGAGGCGGCCGCATCGAGGCGGTGCGCGACTGAGATCCTTCGACTCGCTGCGCTCGCTCAGGATGACACCCATTGACGGCACTGCCTGAAAACATCGCGACTGGAGAGCTGGGCAACGTCGTGCCAGACACCTCGCCTCGGGGCCACCGAGGCGGCTGGACCACGCTCCCCCTTCTCACCTCTCCATTCTCCCTTTTCCCTTTCCCATGCGTAGCGACACCGTCAAGGCCGGGATCACACGGGCGCCCCACCGGGCGCTGCTGCGGGCGACCGGCCAGATCGAGTCCGACGACGACTTCCAGAAGCCGTTCATCGGCATCTGCAACTCGTACATCGACCTGATCCCGGGGCACGTCCACCTGCAGTCGT
Organism: Bacteroidota bacterium; assembly: GCA_039024395.1. Lineage (GTDB taxonomy): Bacteria > Bacteroidota > Rhodothermia > Rhodothermales > Rubricoccaceae > Rubrivirga. The sequence continues at coordinate 19,093 of JBCCQJ010000036.1, forward strand.
TCGGGAAGGTGGTCAAGCACGCCGTCCGCGCGGCCGGCGGCGTCCCGTTCGAGTTCAACACGATCGGCGTCGACGACGGGATCGCGATGGGCCACCTCGGGATGCGCTACTCGCTGCCGTCGCGCGAGCTGATCGCCGACTCGGTCGAGACGGTCGTCGAGGCCCACCAGCTCGACGGCATCGTCTGCATCCCCAACTGCGACAAGATCGTGCCCGGGATGCTGATGGGCGCCCTCCGCATCAACGTGCCCGTCGTGTTCGTCTCGGGCGGGCCGATGAAGGCGGGGCGCCTGCCCAACGGCGACAAGATCGACCTCGCCTCGGTGTTCGAGGGCGTGGGCAAGCACCAGACGGGCGAGATCGACGACGCCGGGCTCTACGACCTCGAAGCCCTCGCCTGCCCCACGTGCGGGAGCTGCTCGGGGATGTTCACGGCCAACTCGATGAACTGCCTGATGGAGGTGCTGGGGCTGGCGCTGCCGTACAACGGCTCGATCCTGGCGACCGACCCGAGGCGGCGCGAGCTGGCCCGGAGCGCCGCGCGGCGGATCGTCGAGCTGGTGCACGAGGGGGTCCGCCCCCGCGACATCGCGACCGCCGACGCCTTCGACGACGCCGTCGCGCTCGACATGGCAATGGGCGGCTCGACGAACACGATCCTCCACCTGCTCGCCGCGGCCCGCGAGGCCGAGGTGCCGTACGACCTCCACCGCATCGCCGAGGTCTCGGCGCGGACGCCCTACCTCTGCAAGGTGTCGCCGGCCACGATGGACGTCCACATGGAGGACGTCGAGGCGGCCGGCGGCGTGCCGGCCATCCTGAAAGAGCTGGACGCCGTCGGCCGCCTCCACCCGGACCGCCCGACCGTCGCCGGACCGCTCTCGAAGACCCTCGCCGAGGCGGAGAACCACAACCCCGACGTGATCCGGCCCGCCGCGCGGGCGTTCCGCCAGACGGGCGGCCTGTCGGTCCTCTTCGGCAACCTGGCGCCCGAGGGCGCGATCGTCAAGAGCGGCGCCGTGGTCGAGGAGATGCTGACGTTCGAGGGGCCGGCGCGCATCTTCGAGAGCCAGGACGACGCCGTGGCCGGCATCCTGGGCGGCGACGTGCAGCCCGGCGAGGTCGTCGTCATCCGCACGGAGGGCCCCCGAGGCGGGCCGGGGATGCCGGAGATGCTCCAGCCCACGAGCGCGCTCGCCGGCATGGGTCTCGACACGCAGGTGGCGATGGTGACCGACGGCCGGTTCTCGGGCGCGACGCGCGGCCTCTCGATCGGCCACGCCTCCCCCGAGGCGGCCTCGGGCGGGCCGATCGGCGTCGTCGAGCCCGGCGACCGCATCCGCATCGACATCCCGGGCGGCGAGATCACGCTCCTGGTGGACGAGGCCGAGATCGCCCGCCGCCAGGCCGCCAAGGCGCCGTTCGAGCCCAAGATCCGGCGCGGGTGGCTCGGCCGGTACGTCCACTTCGTCACGAGCGCCTCGGACGGCGCCGTGCTGCGCCTCGCCGGGGCCGCCTCGGGGACGCCCGCCTTGGTGCCCGCCTCGGGGGGGGATGGGGCGACGGCTGTGCCTGCGTCTCCATAACTGTCCTGCGGAGACGCCACGGTGTGGCGTCTCTACGTCCTCGCCTTTCGACGCGTCTCGCCTGTTCGCTCATGCCTCCCGTCGCTGCTCCGCCACCCCGCGCCACGCCTGCACCGTCCGCCCCCGAGGCGGAGGCGCCTGTGCTCACCGGCGCCGAGATCTTCGTCCGCGCCCTCGAGGCCGAGGGCGTCGAGGTCGTCTTCGGCCACCCCGGCGGCGCCATCATCAAGATCTACGACGCGCTGGCCCAGCTCCAGCCGTCGTTCGAGCACGTGCTGGTGCGTCACGAGCAGGCCGGGACGCACGCCGCCGAGGGCTACGCCAAGGCGACCGGGAAGGTGGGCACGGTGCTGGTCACGAGCGGGCCGGGCGCGACGAACACGGTCACCGGCATCGCCGACGCGATGATGGACTCGATCCCGCTGGTCGTGTTCACGGGCCAGGTGGCGGTGCCGCTCATCGGCGGCGACGCGTTCCAGGAGTGCGACATGATGGGCATCTCGCGCTCGGTGACCAAGCACAGCTTCCAGGTGCGGAGCGCCGACGCGCTCGCGCCGACCATCAAGGCCGCCTACCACATCGCGCGGACGGGCCGGCCGGGGCCGGTCGTGGTCGACCTCCCCAAGGACATCCTCGTCGACGAGGCGCCGTTCAACTACCCCGCCTCGGTGTCGCTGCGCGGCTACGAGGTGCCGCAGGCGGGCCGGCCCGAGAAGGTCGAGCGGGCGGCGGCCATGATCGCCCGGTCGGAGCGGCCGCTGCTCTACGTCGGCGGCGGCACGATCGGCGGGGGCGGCGTCGAGGCGCTGACCGAGCTGGCGCGCCACACGCGCATCCCGGTCACGACGACGCTCCACGGGCTCGGCGCCTTCCCCGAGGCGGACCCGCTCTCGCTCGGCATGCTGGGGATGCACGGCACGTACTGGGCCAACATGGCCGTCCAGACGTGCGACCTGCTGATCGCCGTCGGCGCGCGGTTCGACGACCGCGTGACGGGCAAGCTGGAGGCGTGGGCGCCGCACGCCGAGGTGATCCACATCGAGATCGACCCGTCGTGCGTCTCGAAAAACGTCTTCGCCGACTGCGCCATCCTGGGCGACGTGGCGACGGTGCTGGGCCAGCTCCGCCCGCTCCTCGAGCCCAAGGACACCGCCTCGTGGCTCGGGCAGATCGACACGTGGCGCCAGCAGGCCGCGCCTGAGACGCCCCCCGAG